>JAPUIP010000356.1 GCA_027296925.1 Candidatus Poribacteria bacterium
TGCACTTTCGTATTCATGTCCGAAAAAGCAGCTTGGATGCGTTCGTAATGTTTATGGACCCGTCTACCAAGCTCTCGAATTAGGACTGCGAGCACCGGATAGGGTAAAAGCGCCCAAAGCGTCAACGTTGTATCGATGCGAAGCATGATGACCAGTGCGAGCGCAAAAAAGACGATTGCGTCCGCAGTGTACATAATTGCGCTGCTGAGTACCATGCGAACGGCGTTCATATCACTCGTCGCGCGTGCCATGAGATCGCCGGTGCGGACATCTTGATAGTAAGCTGAAGACAGTTTTTGGAGATGCGCGAAGAAGTCGTTTCGTAGATGATACTCAACTTGCCGTGCCATGCCGTGGATGACGCGCCGCTGCCCAAATCGAAGGACACCGCCAATCAGGGCAATGCCAAAAATAAGGAGCGCATACAAGAAGACCTTTCGTGGGATGATTGTTGCCTCCAGATCATCGATCACCCACTTCAGTAGCATCGGGCCAATCAGAAAGATACCATTGGTCGTCAGGACAAGCAAAAAACTCACGACAATGGTGAATCGGTAGCGAACGACATATTTCTTGAGACTGAATAAACTGCGAATCGGGAACCCCTCCTTTCCGAGATTGGGTAAACATCGGCCGGTTCACAAGATGATTTCATTGGAACGCCCATTAGACGTGCGTATGGGATACGAGTTTAGCAAAGATGAACACCGCTTGGCATTAATTTGAACGTGACTCGCAGCGTAGGAAAGATCTCATTGGAAACACTAACAGCGCCCCTTTCCGTCTAGCGTGGTCACTTTTCCGTGCCACTGATTCCGTTCACCACTTTGAAGGTAAGAACGGCAAGCACCGCACCAATAATCTCCATCACTATGAAAACCATACCATCAAACGGTTTGACCCCCGCTGCGGCGTAAGTGAAAATTCTTGCAAAGGTGACCTGCGGATTGGCAAACATGGTGCTTGAAGTCGCAATCAATTGCCCGCCAACCAACAGACCAACAACCAGGGATATTCGATTCGATTGATTTTGTACCAGAAAGAAGATAGCGAGGACCAGGATAAAGGTGCACAGGATTTCCGAGAAATAGTTACCACCGGCGCGAGTCACCTGAGAAACGACGATGAGTTTGGGAATCTTGTGATAGAACATCAGATGGGAGAAAATTGTCCCCGTCAAACCACCAGCAAGCTGCGCGAAAATATAGATTGGTGCTCGCTTCCATCCCATCTGGCCGCCGATCGCCATTGCGAGGGTCACGGCAGGATTGAAATGGGCGCCGCTAACAGGACCAAACATCTCGATCAGCGCAAAAAGGATAAATCCAACGGCGAGTGCATCCGCCAGCACCGCTAAAGCGATTCCACTGTCCAGAACCTGATTGAAGAGGATAATCGGTGAGATTGCCGCCATGACCAGGAACAGTGAGCCCAAATATTCACATACGGCTTGGGCACCGATCGGATATTCCATCCGCTTGGACGACATGCTGAAACCTCATTGACAAGGATTTGTGATTGTACCATTTTGCCGCAAACTTCGGCTGCGATGTGGGCGAATACAAAAGACCCGGCGAGTCATAAAGCTAAAGACTCCCGGGTCTGATGAAGGAATTTCTGTCCCATTGATTTTCACCCAACATCAATATACTCTTCCTCCTCCTCGGCGGGATAGATATTGATATCTGATAGCGCGATTAACTCACCCACATAGAAAATGAGCCAATTTCCACAGAGCTCAACAGACATCAACCCGCCACCTTCGCTGGCGTATTCGTACAATTCTACGTCGAAGGTCTCCATTTCCAGGACGTTTACAACGTGCATCTGCGCCGGAATTATCTCGTTGCGGACATACTCAACCGAAATCTCCCTCTCTTCATCGTCCGCATCCGGATAATGAAGCGTGATGCGATCGGGAAGATCTTCGTCCAGTTCTTCTTCGCTGTCGATGATCCAGCGAGAGACTTCATACTCATTTGTGCCGGCAATCCGATCGATGCCTAAAACCACCTCTTCATCATCATCCTCAAGCCGATACATATACCGCGAAAACCCCTGGGCGTCGTACTTCTTCCGCTCAATCAGCTCAAACGTGCGGGAGGCTGTTTCGCTGGTTTCAAAGGTGATCGGATCCGAAAGCTCAATCATACTACCAATTGGAATATCTAACAATTCGTGCCGCTTGGGTGCCGTGTTTCTGGATTTACGGCCAAACAATGCCATGCCTTTCACCTCTACATGGGTTAGAAGTATCCCTTATTATACATGACCAAAACAATGATGCCAATGATAAGCACACTGCCGAAAACGAGGGCGAACCAGGTGCCGCCAGAAGTCTTTTTTTTCACAACAATCCTTTGAGGCTGTGCCTGGGTTGCCGTTGCCCGTGGATCTGGCACGACGCCAGATAAGACCACATCACGGAGCTCGCTTTCGTTCGGAAGTGCCTCGACAGTCACCGCCTCAGCGGCATTCGGGCCATAAAACCCATCGGCGTTCTTCTCGACATACGATTCGATATAGTCCTCATCCCGGTTGGTTTCCGGATCGACATAGTTTCGGTTTTTTTCGACACCTTGACTGTCGTAGTAAGCCCGCCAACGCTCGTATTCGCCCTGTCGCTCACGGGACCAGTGCGATCGATCGTAATCGTGGTGATGGTGGTGCCACAGCCAGCTATGGTGCAGGCGATGATTGTAGTAGTCGTGGAAATAGATTCCCGAAATCACATTTGCAAACACCATACTCGTAGTCAGGCTAAAGATCGAGTAGCCTGGATTCGGGTAGTAACCACCGAAGTTATTGACCGTAATTGGGGATTGTGTTTGACGCGCTTGACGACGTGCACGGACGGTTTCTCGATTTGCGCGTGTCACTTGACGCTTGAGTTGGCGATTCTCTGCCTTCAGATTTCTGGTTGTCTTGCGTTGTTGCGCTTTCAGACCTTGCTTCTGACTGCTCGTCATGTTTTTCGTGGAGACGGCAGAGCCGGTCTTCGCACTGCTCATGGCATTCTGTTTCTGCCGGACGGCGCTGCTCCTTCGGATAGTGCCGCTTTGTGAAGAGCCCGCCGTACTCCGTCCGTAGCTTTTGCCGCTGCTTCGCTGGCCGGCTGGCGACGATGACCTTTGTACCGTGGACCCGGTTGAACGCGATGAGCCGCCGTAAGACTTCGATGATGAACGGGCACGACTGCGCGAAGAGCTTGAGGCGGTTCGGTTATAGCTCTTGCTGCTGCTTCGACTGCTATAGCTTCTTCCGCTTGATCCTCTGGCCCCTTTTGAAAAAGCGTCGGGACTCACGCTGAAGATAAATAAAATAACAAGTGCCAGAATTGACACTTTTTGGAAGCTGCGCCTCATTTTTACGTTCCTCCCTGGCATGTCTCTGCCTGACCTTCAAAATTTGCTTGACAATTTGCCATCGATACATTACTATTAAAACTAAGGTGTGCCTGTAGCTCAGTCGGATAGAGCGTCAGCCTCCGGAGCTGAAGGCCGGGCGTTCGAGTCGCCCCAGGCACGCCATCCTACCCGCGTCACTCTCTCCATACTTGCAATTTAGCCGAATGTCCAACTCCATTTTTCGACAAGACAATTATACTTTTTGCACGTAACCCCTGTCAATGATTTGTTCGCCGTTGGATTGCGTTGTGAGTTGGTGCATCTCCACTCGTGTGATTTATCCGACGAAAGTGGAGCGAAACGGCTGTATCAAATAGGAAGTTTCAATCCTAAATCGGTCTTAATCAGTCTCGCTCGCCAACGATTCCCCTCCTGATTTCTTCGAATAAGACTCACGAATCCAACGCTCAAGCACGGCATCCGGCTCCTCCACAACTTCCCGCGTCAGGATAAACTCGGCTTGTCCTGTATTCTGTTTAATCAGATTCAGCCCATGCTGGTATCTTTGGAGCAGCTCATCGCAAATGTCCTGTGGCGTTTTGCCCCCATCTATCGCGCGCTGGCAGATGAGCTTCGCCGCTTCATCGTCAAATTGAATGCGCATGTCATGTTTTGCGCTGAAGCTCCTTTCATACTGGTGAATGCGTTCGCGCATCACAAGCTGGCGATTGTAAGCCGCGTCCGTCATAATCTTCTTCAATTCACCCAGCGGTTCATCAACGACCCTTTCCGTCACGACAAATTCGTGAACGCCGGAAGACGGTAACTCGAACTTATACTCCCGCAACGTTCTTTCGCACACCGTCATCAAAGCGCGTGCGCCTGTTTTCTGCATCTGGGCTTTCTCAGCAATTCGGCGGAGCCCTCGATCTGAGAACAGCACCTCAATCCCATAAGCTTTGAAAGCACGCTCATATTGACGAATAATCGAACCCTCCGAATCTTTCAGAATGTTGTAGAGATCATCGACGGACAGATCCTGGCACACGACGTGTATGGGCAGACGCCCGATGAATTCGGGCTCAAAGCCGAACTCAATGAAATCTTGCGGTGTGACGTACGGGAAGTAATCTTCCTCCTCTGCTTGACTTTTCACCGGCGCGTGAAAGCCCATGCCGCTTGGGTTCATGCGTTTCTTGATAATATCTGTCAGCCCGGTAAACGCCCCGCTGATAATGAACAGAATGTGGCGAGTATTGATGACCTGCTTTTCAACCTTCCCTTTCTGCTGAAATTCCATAACAGCTTGCAATTGAGAAGCCACATCGTAACCCGCGCGGAGGTCAACCTCAGTTTCCTCCATCAACTTGAGGAGACCAATCTGTACCCCTCGCCCACTGACATCACGACCGATGATGTTTGGTGGCGTCGCAATTTTGTCCGCTTCATCGAGATAAACAATGCCGTATTGCGCCAGCTCAATGTCCTCGTCCGCTTGCGTCACGAGATCTCGAATCATATCATCGACGTTTGCACCGACATAACCGGTTTCACTGAATCGGGTTGCATCCGCCTTGACGAACGGCACACCGATTAACTTGGCGATATGGCGAATCAGGTACGTTTTGCCCACGCCTGTCGGTCCGAGTATGACGATATTCTGTTTCGAGTAATCGGTATCAGCGATTTTCGGATTCTCATGGCATTCGCGGACATGGTTATAGTGATCGCAGACCGCAATGGCTATAGCCTTCTTCGCCTCATCCTGTTTGATTATAGAGCGATCCAGATAGTGCTTAACCTCCTTCGGTTTCATGTCAAATTTCAGATCGAAGGATTTTTTCGGTGCGGATTCGCTCTCATCGGGCGCAGTGCCCGCGGACGGTTTCGCATGTGGTGTGACAAAACGGACCGTGCCGCCGTACTTCTGTTTCACAAAATCTTCAAACTCTTTTTGAATCTCTTCAGGGGTTGGGATTTTTTTGTTTTCCGTTTGGTTTGACATGTTTTTTCCACCTGTATACTGTCGTTGTGTCATGCATTAAACGCTGAGCGATGTCTAATTGATTTGCCTTCGAGTTCACGGCGGACAATCTTTGTGCCAGCGACCATCGCCCTCAGTTTTGCCAATGCCGCCCAGCGAACAGATTGATTTCAGCCATTTCACGGTCGGCAAATTCGAGCGCGAGTTGATTGAAATTTGCATTTAGCATATGCGGGAAAAGGGGGCGATCTTCGCGTTTGCCGACGCCCCTGCCGCGATAGTTTCCGAAGCAGATGTGCAGCCCAATCTTGGCATTGACGCCTGCAACGAGTCTGCTATGCCGTTACATCGCACATAAAAATCGGCGGGTAGTGATAGTATGTAATTTCTGGCGATGACTCGCCGACCAAACTCTGCGCCATTTCGATTGCCTCTGTCAGATTCTTCGCATGGTCAAATCCCATGCGACGCACGGCTTCGACGCTCCGCGGTTTGACGAAAATCACTTTGCTCAGATACTCAAGCGCGTAGCAGCCCCAATACCACATGTAGAAAGGATGCACACCGTGATACGCATAGGAGTTCCGATAAAGATCTATGTATTTGGGATTGTGTGCGAACGACTCTTCAAACTTTGCTTCGATCTGAGCCGAATCGGTTGTCTCGGTCAGGACCTGCTCGAAAAAGTCAATGTACGACGGATGATGCACCTTATGAAACTCATAATCGACCGGATGCGTGAAAATCGCCACACCGCCTTTGCGGACGAGCGGCATATTGCGGTAGAAATTGAAAGTATAGCCGAGGCTCAAACACATGACCAGGATCGGATTCATGATCGAATTGACATTGTACGGTCCCAAA
>JAPUIP010000357.1 GCA_027296925.1 Candidatus Poribacteria bacterium
TCATAGAGAATGAAGGCATTGACGAAGGTCGCGGTCTCATCGTCGTTCAATGCACTGAGAAACTCCGACAGTTCTTTGGTCGAGATGCCGACCAACAGCATTCCCAGAAACTCGGATGCACGGTAAACCGGCATATAGACGTTCAAGAATGCCTGCCCCACCGACTCGGCGAAGTAAAGTTTGCCCCAGAAGGGGACGGTTGCCTCTCTCGCGTCGGCCATGGCCGCCACTAGCTCGCTATCGTCACGCGCAGAACTGCGCTTGGCAGGCATGCCGGGGCGGTTGCGCAGCACTCTTATAAAATCCATTTCAGGATCGACGAAGGCGATCACCGAGACCTGGGGCGTCGCCGCCAAGGCCGCACGCAGAGCCTCTTCGAGCTCTTCGGGCGAGTTGTCACCGACCTGCTCCTTGGCAAGGAGGTCCGCAAGCTTGTCGACCATAGTGGTCACCGGTGACAGGTGGGCTTGAGTACGCGCCTCGATGGCGTCAAGGGTCAGCTCAGCCTTGTCTCGTGTCAGTTCGACGGTGTTGCGCTCGGCGATCTCGAAACTGACCAGCAGCACCGAGACGACGGCGAAAATGGCCAATCCGCCAAGGCAAGAGACAATGATGAGGGTGACCGGAAGTCCCCGATGTTTCGTGCTGGGCATGACAGATCCCGACTCACCTTCCCTGGAGCGTCCCTTCAGCAGGCTCGAAGTGGAAGCACTATAAGGCTATCCCGGGTGACATCGGTCAAGGTTTGCCAGCCGAATAGTATCTTCAAGCTGATGGTTCTATTAGGATGCGCTAAGAGTGGCATGAAAACCGCCCAGGAACCATCAATGAGGGCCGGATCGGGCGGTGAGCCTAAGCTGCTGCTGACGTCACAATGGACTTAAGAAGATTTGCGAATTGGATGCTTTTGCGATTTCATGTTCACATAGCGGAGAGGCAAAAGATCGGGAAGCGAAACCATGTTGAATCCAACAAAGATATTGTCCGAAGCGCTCGGAGATCATCTGGAACAATATTACAGGGCGATGTTCGGCCCCGAGGAACCTACATATCCGGGTAAGCTGAATTTGGCGGCACGTACAGCGCTGGAGGCAATCGCCAATAGCGATGCGCTTTATCATGATGTGCAGCACACAATGCTTGTAACCTTAGTCGGTCAAGAGATTCTCCGAGGTAAACACCTCAAAAGTATGCTTTGTCCCGATGACTGGCTACATTTCACGACGGCTCTCTTGCTGCACGACATCGGATATGTTCGCGGCATTTGCAAGGGAGATACGATCAATTCCTATGTCATTGACGAGGCTGGAAATTGTGTCACGCCGCCACGAGGAGCAACCGACGCGTTTTTAGCGCCATACCATGTCGATAGAGGCAAAATATTCGTCCGTGAAAGGGGCAAAGCGATCCCATTCATTGACGAGGAGCGGATTTCTAGGGCAATTGAGTTAACCCGCTTCCCAATACCAGAAAGCAGTGATCACCAAGAGACAGGCACTGAGGCTGGTTTGATCCGCGCAGCCGATTTGATCGGGCAGTTAGCTGACCCCCGTTACTTGCAGAAGCTGTCCAATCTGTATCACGAGTTTGTCGAAACCGGCACCGACAAGGCTCTCGGCATCACAAGCGCTGCAGACCTAGCCGATCAATATCCGAGATTCTATTGGAATGCGGTGCAGCCATATATCAAGGATGCAGTCTACTACTTGGAGATGACGCAGGAGGGGAAACAATGGGTGGCCAATCTCCACAGCAACGTATTCGCGATAGAGCACAAGCAATTCCAGTTCGGGCCTCATCCAGGCGAGAACCACTTTAGACGGTCGAACCAGACGTGATTCTGGGCCGTAGAATGTGTTCCTCCAGCCGAGCGGAAGGTGAGATGAGTTTCATGTATGAAGGCCATTGATATTGGTCTATTTCTTCGGCGGACGAGTGTTCACGAGGAGGAGTTCATCGCCACTCAGACAGATTTGCGGTGCCGCGAAAATGGATGGGTGGCCCAGTGCTCAGTCCGTGTAGTTCTCTCGGACGTGTTCAAAATACTCCGTCAGGTCGTCCTTGGTGCGGCTTTGGCCGATTGATTGCGCCAGGCCGTTAAAAAACCCCGTTATCTTGTCGGTGTAAGCGCTGTTGGCATAGAAGACGGCGCTGCCCTTTTCAGTCGGCAAGGCGACGGCCACCACCTGCAGCGATTGATAGGTGTGGCCGACGAAGTACTGACGCTGGCTAAGCACAACAAAGCCCTCTCCAGACTGCACCATTTGGTGGGCAAGAATAAAGGTTGGGCGCCCTTCGACATTGCGCTTTATCCAATAGAAACTGTTAGAGATATCTGAGATTTGCTTATCTGGAAAGTTTCCGAGAGCCTTCCCGAAGGCCGGAAAAAACGTGTCCATGAAGGGTTTTGTCTGTTCGTAAACGGCACGAAGTTGTTCAGCCGGTTCGAGCCTGTCACCTGCCTCGTAGCTGGCTATGCCGTTGAGCCCTTTTTCCAAATAGGCTTGGTGACGGCCTGCGAGAATGGCCTGATAGGCGCTGGAAGCCTTGTCAGCGGCTGAGGGATCCTTGGCATCTACGCCGTTCATCGCAGCGCTCAGGATTCCCGCTTCCTCTTTGGAGAGATTAAAGGTGCCGTCTGCCGCCAGGGCGATCAGCCTCTGGATCTCCTCGCTGTCGGCTTCCGTGTAGCGCGCATCGGCGAACTCTTCACGCCCGCCTTTTTCGGTGAGTTTACCGAACGCCAAAACGTCTTCGTCACCTGCGATGTTGAGACCGCTGCGGGCATTTTCTGCAAGTGTGGCAAGTGGCGCGTTCAGTTGAAGCGCCACAGCGGCGATAAGCTGATCGTCCCGGGTTCTCTTTAGGTCCGTGGCGATGATCTCACCGGAAAGTAGGGCTGCTTTGTCCTCATCACTGTAACCGAGGCGCTTCAAAAGCACATCCACAGAAGGCGGCTTCGGCGCATCTGCGGCCAGAGCAACGAGGTCTGTAGCAAGAAATACCGAAATGCCCAGAGCAACAAAAATTGGTCCCACCAGCTTGATCATATTCATCGTGGTCTCCGAGTTTCAAAAAATCCAGTGCTTAGGCTTGCCAGAATCTCTTCGCTGACAAGCAAAGTCTATGTTCTTGAGTTCAAGAAATTTTGTGGCGGCCGATGGTCCCGACAAGCTGTTCAAATTTTGAAGCACGTGAAATCCCTGTTTCCGTTTGAATCCATACGATTTTAATAAACCCCGATAAGCCCGACGAGC
>JAPUIP010000358.1 GCA_027296925.1 Candidatus Poribacteria bacterium
CCGCTCATTCCCGATTCCGAATTGACGATCAGTTCACCTGCAAGCGCCGCGAGTGTTATCGCTGTCGGTTCATATACAACGAAAGACCAATGGCTCAGTTTCGATGGGGCCGCCATAACGCGATCGGAGAACGGCATTGGAGAGATTTCGAGCTTTTCAAGCGTTGGCCCGCTCCGCAATGGCAACAACAAACCGGATATCGCCGCTCCGGGCGAGTTCATTTCGGCAGCCCTTTCTGCGGACGCTTTGCCTCAATCGTTTCTGGAGAATTGGATAGATCAAGACCGATACCAGCCGGACGGCACGCACATTATCCTGCGAGGCACGAGCATGGCAACGCCTCACGTCGCCGGAGCGGTTGCGCTTCTGCTACAACAGAATCCGAATCTGTCCTTTGCGGAGATCAAACAGATTCTCATCGACAACGCGATTGACCGTGGGGCTGTTGGTTGGGATGAGGCGTGGGGATATGGACAACTCAATGTACTTGGCATGTTAGGGGTTCCTCACCCACCCGAAGGTATCACGGTCACATCGAGCGATCAAAGTGTTGAAGTCAGATGGGGGCCAAATCCAGAGTCTGACATCTCAGGGTACCGGATATATTATGGGAACAGCGTCGCCGATGTCGGAAACAAAACGCAACATCAATTGGTCGATCTGCCGAACGGGAATGCTGTCGAAATCACTGTGACCGCCTACAACACACGAAACCGGGAAAGTGCGCCTTCCTTCCCCGTCCTCGCGGTTCCCCATGAAGGTAACGAGGATTTAACGCCACCGCTTGCCCCAAAGAACCTTGTGGCAACATTGATTGGCGATCAAATTCACATCGCCTGGCTGGCGAACCGGGAAGCAGATCTGTCGCACTATGAACTCCACGTGGGTGCTTCTCTCAACCAACTCGAGCGCATCGCGGAGATAAAGGAACAAACCACATACCAACTGGAAAAGCTCGACAACGCCGGTCCCATATATCTTGCTTTAACGGCTGTCGATTCAAATGGCAATCCAAGCGCTCTGTCGGAAATCCGAATCGTACAGTCACAATCCGAGGCGACCGGCCCTGCTTTCGCAAATCAGCCGGGCTGGCCGGTTCAAGTGGCGCACAACATTCGCGCCTCTGCGGTTCCGATAGATGTGAACAGCGATGGATTCTCAGAAATCGTCGTGGGGACGGAAGGCGGTGAACTCTACCTCCTCGACCATAAAGGTATTCCACTCGATGGCTGGCCCCAAGAGGAATTAGGGACAATCGTAGCCGCTCCGGCGATTGGTGATCTGGAGGGAGATGGAGATCTTGAAATTGTCGTTGGCGCCGGGAAGCAGCTCTACGTCTACGCCTCAGATGGACAGGTCAAGTCCGGCTGGCCCAAAGACGTGGGCGGCGTCATCCTCGCTGATGTGACACTAGCGGATTTAGATGCCGACGCAGATCTGGAAATTATCGCGACGACCCACAATGGAATCGTATCCGTTTGGCATCACGATGGCGTCAGCGCTGAGGGATGGCCAAAGGAAGCTTTTGGTGAACCGCTGTCGTCCGCAGCGGTTGGCGACCTTGAGGGGGATGGCGATATCGAGATTGTTGTCGGCGGCGAATCCATTTACATCTGGGGGCATGATGGCGAATTTATGGATCTCTTCGGATTTCGCCGCGCCCATGAAACGGCGTATACCTCTGCGCCCGTATTGGCAGACCTGGATGGAGACGGGGATCTGGAAATTATCGCAGGGAGTTTTCAAAGGAGAGTTGAAATCTGGCATCATGACGGCTGGCGATTCGGAGATTGGCCGACACAGATGAACTGGGATAGCAATTCGACGCCGGCAATCGGCGACCTTGATGGAGACGGAATGCCGGAGATCGTTATGACTGCCGATACAACCGGTTTAGTCTATGCCTGGCATACAGATGGCAGTCTGCTGGAAGGGTGGCCGGTGACGACGCTCGACGCAATTACCGCTTCGCCGTTATTGGCGGATGTCAACGGCGATGGAACGATTGAAGTCATTCTGGCGACCAGTGGCGAGCCAAATGTCCTGGGGATGCTCTATGCTTGGGATGCGCGTGGGCAAACGATTGACGGGTGGCCCATTCCCACTTTAGGTCTGCTTGATGCGACGCCCCTGCTCGGGGATCTCGATAGCGATGGAGATATTGAGGTCGTCGTGGGCTCGCGCCGGTACAGTGCAAGGGATGAGACCACAGATGAGATTGAGGTTTTTGGTGGCTTTATCCATACCTTTGATCTGCCTTTTGCATACGATCCGGAAAATGTCGAGTGGGGCATGTCTCATGGGGATGCCGCGCATACCGGCAGATATGGTTCACTACCCTCCGATGTGATTGCGGTCGGCGCGAAAGGGACAATGCCGACGCAATTTGCAAGGGTGAAAGCGACGGGGCTTTTCCAAAACTACCCCAATCCCTTCAATCCGGAAACGTGGATTCCGTATCAGCTTGTCGCGGATGCGGACGTTCGCATCACCATTTACAACGCCTCCGGACAACAGATTCGTACGCTGAAGTTAGGCAATCAGCCGGCGGGCTTATATCTTTCTCAAGATAAAGCGGCGTATTGGGATGGGCGGAATGCAGGTGCGGAGCCGGTCAGTAGTGGTTTGTACTTCTATCAACTGAAGGCAGAGGATTTTACAGCAACGAAACGGATGGTGATTCTCAAATAAGGAATGAAGTCGTTGAAACTTTTTTTGCAATCTGTCTTTGCGGAACGCGGATTCACGCAGATAGACACAGATAAAAACGGAAACCTCAATTGCCCCCGAATCTCACGCAACCCCCACCTGGCAGGTAACCGCGCCGGCGCCGTTTTGTCGCCATCGTTTTTGACCCATCCTGAAAATCAGCGTTTATCCGCGTCCTATTGTATGCTGGTTGAGAAGGGGTATTTTGCGCAAGTCCTGCCAAAGTCAAACCGAATGCTAAACTGAAGAAAAGCGTGTAAGATTAGCTATATTTCCGTAGCTGCAAGGTTAGAGCGATTTGATTCATTGAACCTGTGTTTTCAGAATAAGGAGTTTCTATGAGTACTGATATATTGCGTTTTGGAGTTGTTGGTTTAGGGATGGGGCGATCCCGTTCCAATCTCATCACCGAGACGGAAGGCGCCCAATTGGTCGCCGTTGCCGATCTGGTCGAAGAGCGCCGACAGGCTGCGGCTGAGGCGTTTGGTTGCGACACCCACGCGGATGCGCTTGAGATGTTCGATCGGGACGATATCGACGTCGCGATGATTATGACGCCGAGTGGGCTGCACGCAAAGCTCGGTATGGAAGCCGCCAAACGCGGCAAACACGTGATCACCACCAAACCGATGGACGTGAGTCTCGAAAACTGTGACGCGCTTATCCGGACATGCGAGGAGAATCACGTCAAATTGCTTGTGGATTTTGGCGAGCGTTATGGCGAGGAGAATCGCAGGATTCGTGCAGCGATGGAGATGGACGCGTTTGGGAAACCCATTCTGTGCGAACTCCGCATGAAGTGGTTCCGTGCTGACACCTACTATGAAGGGTGGCACGGCACATGGGCGCTGGATGGCGGCGGTTCGGTGATGAATCAGGGTGTTCACTACATCGATCTGATGCAGTGGTTTATGGGCGGTGTTGACCGCGTGCTCGGCGCGCACTACGGTGTGTACGCGCATCAGAATTGTGAAACAGAAGACCTCACTTCAGCGATCGTTCAGTTCAAGAGCGGCGCGATCGGTAACGTCCTGACGACCACGACATTTCCCGGCGATACCGTTTCCATGATAGAGATTCACGGTGAGAGAGGCGTCATCGGTCTCGGTCCAAGTGTGTGGAACTTTAAGGAGGAAGCACCGGAGATCGACTTGCCGCCCTATCCCCAAAATGTGATTCAGGATGCCATTCGGGTGGTTCGAGAAGGGGCAGAACCTGCCGCCGGCGGGTATGAGGGAAAGAAGTCCGTTGCGCTCAACCTCGCGATCTATGAATGCGCTCGGACCGGCACCCCCGTTTCAGTGAACAGCGATTAATGGAATGGCGATTTAATAACTCCTACATTTGTCATTCTGAGGAGCGCCGCAAGCCTGTCCTGCCTGTCGCGCCTGTGCCGCCTGTCGCGCCTGTGCCGCCTGTGCCGCCTGTGCCGCCTGTGCCGAGCTTCGAGGTAAGCTTCGAGGTAAGCTTCGAGGTAAGCTTCGAGGTAAGCTTCGAGGTAAGCTTCGAGGTAAGCTTCGAGGTAAGCTTCGAAG
>JAPUIP010000359.1 GCA_027296925.1 Candidatus Poribacteria bacterium
GGAGATGCTTCGACAGACTTGATGAATCGGTTCAAAAGGTAGCGAGGCAGAATTTCCAGTTGCTCAGGACGAACCCAAGACATCCATCTCTCCATTTTAAGAAAGTTGGTAAATTTTGGTCTGTGCGCGCTGGTATTGCCCACAGAGCACTTGCCGTAGAAGATGGTGAAGATTTCATTTGGGTTTGGATTGGTAGTCACGACGAATACGATCGATTAATTAGATCCTAACCATACGTTGCGGTTGACAGCGGGGTGCTCTGATTTTATTACTGTTTTTGGGGTTGCGGTGGGTTTTGGTTTGTCCCTTCGCTTCGCCCCGTGTCCACCTCGAAGTTTCCTTACAGTCACTTTCAGTCGCTCAGGGCAGGCTTCCGTGTTTCGGTAAACTCTCGCCGCTCCTCGAAACTCGGGATTTCACAACTGATCTTTGTCGTTAGGAAGGGGCAGAAGAAACGGACGGCGTTGGGGAAGGAGAAGATTATGTCAAACGTAGAGGAAATTAAAGCTGCCATCGAAGCCCTTGCTGAACCAGATTACGTCCAATTGAGGCAATGGTTCAGTGAAAGAGACTGGGAAAGATGGGATAAACAGATTGAGGCAGATTCAAAGTCAGGAAAGTTGGATTTCTTGATTGTAGAAGCCCTTGAAGAAAAGACGAAGAGAACACTCAAGGAGCTTTAAATGCACCGAACAACATCCCGCTTCTGGAGATGCTTCGACAGACTTGATGAATCGGTTCAAAAGGTAGCGAGGCAGAATTTCCAGTTGCTCAGGACGAACCCAAGACATCCATCTCTCCATTTTAAGAAAGTTGGTAAATTATTGAGCAAGTCATTTTTCAAACCAAAGAAGAGGTGAAATATGCACGTCCGTTATGTAGACCTACCCGCCGCAAAATCTGTACCCGGTGGGACAATCCTCGAATATCCGACGCAAACTCAAGATTGTCGCACGCTTGAGCGATTTGCTATCCGTACCCTTGAGTCGGGTATGCACACCCCAGAGATTACCCACCACTCGCACGAGTCTTTCTGGATTGTCACCAGTGGGGAAGGAACGATGCGTCACGATGGCGAAAATTTCGACGTTCGCGCCCGCGATATGATCATCACGCCGCCCGGCGCCGCCCATTCCCTCACCGCCGGCGATTCGCCCGTCAAGTGGTTTGACCTCGCGTTTCATTCTGCCGTTTGGAAAATCGCCGCAGACGCGCTGGAAAACGGCGTTGGAGAACCCCACGGCGATGTGGCTCAAGACAGACCGTCGCTGATTCAGGGCGAGACGTTGCCGCCGCAGGTGGGAGATACCTGTTATCGATACCCGCACGCCCGGCCGCACTCGACATTGGACCACTGGGACCAGAATAGCAGTGAGCCGGGGGCACGCGCGGCCGACCATGTCCATGAAAGCCATGAGGAATTCTGGTACATCCACGAAGGCTCAGGGCATGTCGAGCAGAACGGTCGAATCTTCGAAGTCTCAGCGGGTGACCTCATTGGGCACGCGCCCGGCGTCCATCATACGCTTATCGCTGAGAAAGAGTCGATCCGCTGGTACTGCTTCTGTATGAATCGCTGGTTGATGCCGCTTGTCAAGGATGCGCTTGCTGCGTAAATTTCCGACTCGCTGAAAGGAGTCTTTCGTCATGAGGAATCGACTCAAGGAGGCGCTCGCTGCCGGAAAGGTGGGTCTTGGGGCGCAACTGCGGTTCGGTGCGCCTGCCATTGCCGAACTGTTTGGCGCGGCTGGATTCGACTGGATCGTGCTTGACACCGAACATGCGCCGCAGACGCCGGTGAGTGTACAGACGCAGTTACAGGCGGCTGGTTGCACCGAGACAACTGCCATCGTGCGCGTTGCGAAAAATGACCCAGACCTCATCAAACTTTACCTTGATATGGGGGCGATGGGTATTCTCGTGCCTTTTATCAATACCCCCGAAGAAGCCAAATTGGGAGCGCAGGCCTGTCGCTATCCCCCCACCGGCACACGTGGGTGGGGGCCGCACCGTGCAGCAAGCTACGGCTTCAATACTCAGGAATATACCGCCGAGATCAACGATCAGGTGATGTACATCCCGATCATCGAGTCGGCTGAAGCCGTAGCCAACATCGACGCCATCCTTGCTGTGGAAGGCGTGGATTCATCGATGATTGGGCCGGTTGATCTCTCCATCTCCCTCGGCGTTCCATTTGACTACGAAAGCACGAAGTTCCAGGAGGCAACACAGACGGTGCTTGAAGCGTCCCATCGCGCCGGCAAACCTGCCGGTATCGGCGTCTACGGTTCCGCCTTCGACCCCGCCTCCACAACCCGTCACATTGAGGCGGGATTCCGTTTGATTCTGGTTGGCGGCGACGAACCTTTTCTGACGACAGCATGCCGTCTTGTCCTTGACAATCTTTCTACCGCAGGAGGTTAACCGATGCGTCGTTTGAAAGTGCTGCTGCTTCCGCTAAAAGGGCATCTCCACCCCTGGTGTGATAATGTGATCGAAGCTGTGGGTGCTCGCCACGATCTGGCCGTCTTTGATGATACGCAACCCCTCGCGCCTCAATTCGATGGTGTCGAGGTGGTCATTGATCACGGTGGAAGCGTTGGTACTCGCCCCATGATGGATGCCGCCAGAGATGCCCGTCTCTGGCAGATTCTGGGAACAGGCTTTGACCATTTCGATCTCGACTATATCCGCAACAAAGGCATTCCAGTAGCCAATTGCCCCGGTCAGTTTAGCAGTGTGGCTTTGGCTGAAACCGCGATGATGTTTATCTTGATGCTCGTTCACCAATATCGTCAAAGCGCTGCCAACTTTCAATCCGGCGTTCTCTACGAGCCGATGGGGCGGGAACTGAAAGATCTGAAGCTGGCAATCATCGGCTTCGGCGCCAGTGGGCAGGAGTTAGGACGACGCGCAAAAGCTTTTGGGATGCGCATCCTGGCGATCGACGTGCGAACGATTGAACCGGAAATTCTCGAAGAAATCCAGCCTGAATTTATGGGAACTCCCGCTGACCTCGACCGGGTGGTGGCTGACAGTGATTTTCTTTCGCTCCATCTGCACCTGAACGCCGAGACGCGCCATATCATTGACGCTCGCCGACTTGCGCTCATGAAACCGACGGCGTGTCTCATCAATGTCGCTCGCGGCGAATTGGTGGAGGAGTCGGCGCTGTATCAAGCACTCATCGACGGTAAGCTTGGCGGTGCTGGGATTGATGTCTTCGCCCAAGAGCCACCCAACCCGAAGGCGCCGGTTTTTGAACTCCCCAACGTCATCGCCACGCCGCATATCGCAGGCGTTACTTATGAAACATCCCGCAGGCGTGCTGCATGCGCCGCCGAGAATGTCGACCGCATTGCTCAAGGGCTCGAAGCGCTCTATCGAATTGATAACTGAAGCGCGGTGCGTTAATCAAACCGGAAAACGACTGAAGCCGCCACGACGAGGAGGAGAGAAATCCAATGAGTTGGCACGTTGTAGACCACATCACCATCTATCGGGAAGAAGGCTGGTATGGCGCCCATCCCAATGTTGTGCGAACGCCTGCCGGTGACCTGTTAGCGTTGTTCCACCGCTCTCCGCATTTAGGGTATTCGCACCACGGCCATCCCTTGTTCGATGTACGCGCTTGCCGCTCAGTGGACGAGGGGCACACCTGGAGCCCGCAAAGATTCATT
>JAPUIP010000036.1 GCA_027296925.1 Candidatus Poribacteria bacterium
AATCGTTGGGCTCTGACCGAAGCGGACTACTGGACGATGTGCATTCAGAAAACGGCGTCTTACACCTGTGTCGCGCCTTGTCGCTTTGGGGCAATTATTGCCGGGGCGACCAAGGAGAAACTGGATCGATTGACGGACATGTGCATCCACCTTGGGGTTGCCTTCCAGATCCAGGATGATGTCCTCAACCTCATCGGTGAGGAGAGCAAGTATGGGAAGGAGATCGGTGGAGACATCAGTGAAGGAAAGCGCACGCTCGTTCTCATCCATCTGCTTAACGCTTGTACGCCGGAACATGCGTCGCGTGTCATTGAGATTATGAGTAAGCCGCGCGAGGACAAACACCCGGATGAGATCCAAGAAGTGCTGGGATTGATGGACAAATACGGATGCATTCAGTATGCGCAACAGCGTTCCAGGGAACTTGCTCAGAAGGCATACACGAAGTTTAATCAGGATTTTTCCGATCTGCCGGCAAGCCGAGCCAAGGACATATTTCTACACCTGATTCATTTTGTGATTGAACGTGAGTATTAAATCAGTTAAGCACGGAAAAGGAGACAGAATGAAAATCCTCATCATCGGTGGCACACGTTACATGGGCAGGATTGCGGTACAGAGACTCCTGGACCGGGGCGATCGGGTCACTGTCTTTTCAAGGGGAAATACGCAACCAGATTGGTGGAATCAGGTCGAGCATATTCAAGGTGATCGCGGAGATCTGTCGGACTTCCGAGCAAAACTGAAGGGCAAGTCATTTGATGCGGTCATCGATACACAGGCCTTCCGAAAGGAAGATGTCGAATCCGCGGTAGAAACTTTCGCCGGGAATGTCGGACGCTATCTGATGGTCAGCACGGGATCTGTGTATCTGGATGGAAAGCTGGACTTTTTCACGCATTGCCCATTCAAAGAGTCGGATGTGAATTGGGCGACGCTGGACTACACCTACCCGGAGGGAGAAGACCCGTATGGGGTTGGCAAGCGACACTGTGAAAAATGGCTCCATGAAAACAGCGATGTGCCCTACACGATTATCCGGATTCCCGCCGTCATGGGTTGGGATGACCCGACCGGACGGATGTGGTGGTGGGTGCAGCGTGCCCTTGATGGAGGCGGGGTGATCGTTCCCTTGGAGGCACACGCCGTGTTTCGCACGCTGTATGCCGCGGATGCCGCAGACAATTTCATCCGTGCCCTTGATGTGCCGGCGGCAGCCAACCAGACCTATCATATCGCCATGCAGGAAATTATGACCATCGAGCGCTGGGCCCAATTGATCTGGAATGCCGTCGGTCATCAGTGCAAGATTACCTACGTTCCAAGCGAAGCCGTCCACAAGCACGAGCGCCTCAAAGCCTATGCGCCTCCGTTGAGCCGGGAGATTCCGTACATCCACAACCTGTCCAAGGCCGAACGTGAATTTGGCTTCCGAACCACCCCCGTAGCGAAATGGATTGGGACGAGCGTGGATTGGTATCGCAATCATTACGAAGGCGGAGACTCCGAAGGCTATGAATATCGGGAAGAAGAACTGGCATTGGCGGCAAAGTGGGAAGAGAAATTTGGAGAGCTCATCTCAACGTTTTAAGTCCCAACAGAGGAGGAACAGATGTTAACGCCCGAATGCTCACGTGATGTGCAGTTGCAATTCTTGAAACCCACTGAACTGGAACAGCGAGCCAAAGCATTTCCGGTGGTCTACGTCCCGTTTGGACCGATCGAGTGGCATGGATACCATCTGCCTTTAGGCTGTGATGCCCTCAAAGCACACGGTATCTTGTGCAAGACCGCTGAACAATACGGCGGCGTGGTTTATCCACCCTTTTTCCTTCACGATGGTTGGAACCTGGACCATCTGACTCCGACGCTCACAGACCTGTTCCAGAGGCTGAAAAATACCGGTTTCCGTGTCATCATCGGCGTCTCCGGCCATAATGTCCAGGGGATGATCGATATGATCAATGACGCGCTGGAGCCGGTCACTGCGGACGACACCGTCCGTGGGATTGGCATCTGGGAGATCTCCCTGAGTCGTGGTGAGGAATGCAGCACGGACCACGCCGCGAAGTGGGAAACTTCCGACATGCTCTTTTTCTATCCGGATCGGGTTGACCTTTCGGCATTGGGCGAAGACGCTATCAACCTCGACATGAAGTCGCCATCCGGTATCGGTGGACTCGATCCGAGAGAACACGCCTCCGCCGAAGTCGGTCGGCGTTGTGCGGAGCTTGCCTCGGAGGCGATTGGACAAAAGGCGAGAGAGCTGCTGGCTTCCTTGCCAGAGGAACATCAAGCGTTCGGCAAGCCCGCAATCGAAGTGGAACATTGGTGGATGGTTTAACGGAAGTATCACAGGGAATCGTTAAAAATTAGGAGAAGAAATGGCCACAAGGACGCCAGACCAACAGATCAAGACCGCCTCTGGTGAAGTCAGTGACAAGCCGCCCATCGCCAGGGTCATCCCAAAAGTCGAAACGGTCCACGGCGAAGCGCGTGTCGATAACTATTTTTGGCTCAGAGACAAATCGAACCCGGAAGTGATTCAATATCTCGAAGCCGAAAATCAGTACACCGACGCGATGATGAAGCACACCGAGAAATTTCAGGAACAACTGTATCAGGAGCTTTTGGGGCGAATCAAAGAAACGGACCTCTCTGTTCCTGAAAAGCTCGATGATTATTACTACTACACCCGCACCGAAGAGGGGAAGCAGTATCCGATCTATTGCCGCAAGCGAGGGAGTTTGGAGGCGGCGGAAGAGGTATTGCTCGATCAGAACGTCCTCGCTGAAGGGCATGAATATCTGGAGATTGGCGTCTATAAAATCAGCCCGAACCACCAGTTGCTGGCTTATTCCGTTGATGCAGCGGGGGCAGAAAGTTATACTTTATATATCAAAGATCTGAATACCGGTGAATTGCTGCCAGACGAGATTCCGAACACCTCTTACAGCGCCGAATGGGCGAACGATAATCAGACCGTCTTTTATACCACGCTGGATGAGGCGAAACGTCCCTACAAGCTGTACCGACACCAACTCGGCAGCGACCCGCAGTCGGATGCCCTTATCTATCACGAAACAGATGAGTCGTTTTTTCTCAGCCTTCGCAAAACTCGAAGCAAAGCTTACTTGCTGATGGAGTTGGAAAGCAACAACACATCTGAGGTGCATTATTTGGAAGCGGATCGAACGTCCGAGGATTTCAAGGTCATCCATCCTCGCCAGCCGGAGATGGAATACGCCGTTGAACACCATCGTGATAAATTCTTCATCGTCACCAACGATAACGCCACGAATTTTAAGTTGATGGAGGCCTCGGTCGAAGATCCGGCTCAGGCAAATTGGAAGGAAACCATCCCCCATCGGGAGTCGGTAAAAATTGACCGCGTCAGCGCGTTTCAAAATCACCTGGCCGTTTATGAACGGGAAAATGGACTCAAGCAGATTCGCATCATCAACCTGACCACCAACGACGAACATCTTGTGGACTTCCCGGAACCTGTCTATACTTTCTGGGCTGGGGGAAACGCCGATTTCAATACAAACCTCCTCCGCTTCAGTTACACCTCACTGGTCACGCCGACATCGGTTTTTGATTACGATATGGATACCCGCGCTCGCGAGTTGAAGAAGGAGGAAGAGGTCCTCGGCGGGTATGATCGATCGCTCTACCAATCGGAGCGGATTTTTGCCCAAGCCGGCGACGGTACAGCGGTTCCAATTTCGTTGGTATACAGAAAAGGGATGGTGAAAGATGGGCGGCATCCGGTGCTGTTGCATGGATACGGTTCTTACGGCATCAGCCTTGATCCGAACTTCTCATCCAACCGATTGAGCCTGCTGGATCGCGGTTTCATCTACGCCATCGCACACATTCGGGGCGGCGAAGAGATGGGGCGATACTGGTATGATCAAGGGAAACTCCTCGATAAAAAGAACACCTTTACCGATTTTATCGACTGTGCCGAACACCTGATTACGGAAAAATATACAACGAGTGACAGATTGGTTACCCAGGGCGGCAGTGCGGGGGGGCTACTCATGGGGGCCGTCACGAATATGCGTCCCGACCTCTTCAAGATTGTGGTGGCGAAAGTCCCCTTTGTTGACGTGGTCAACACGATGCTCGACGCCTCAATCCCCCTGACGGTCACGGAATATGATGAGTGGGGCAACCCAAATGACAAAGTTTATTACAATTACATCAGATCGTATTCCCCTTATGATAACACCGAAACGAAAGCCTACCCGCATCTACTGATTACGGCCGGGCTGAATGATCCGCGCGTCCACTATTGGGAGCCCGCCAAATGGACGGCGCAGTTACGCACTTTGAAGACGGACAATAATCGGCTGCTGCTGAAAACCGAGATGGGGTCTGGGCACGGCGGTCCCTCGGGGCGATATGACTACCTGAAGGAGGTCGCCTTTGATTACGCCTTTATTTTGGACATTTTGGGCATAGAGAAATAATGATATCAATGAGGAAGGCAGGAGGTCATGAAATACAACGCATGGTTTCAATGTAGCGAAGGTTGTGGCGAAACATACTCGCTCAACGAAATTATCTATCGTTGCCAAAATTGCAACGGTTTGTTAGAGGTGAAACACGACATAGACCTTCTGAAACATCGAAGCGCCGCCGCATGGATCGAACTGTTTGATAAGCGGTATATGAGAACGCCGTACCCTTACGGCAGCGGCGTCTGGGGCAAGAAGGAGTTCGTTTGCCCGAATATCGAGGATCACAATGTCGTCTCGATGTGTGAAGGAGGGACCAATCTATTTTGGGCGGAACGGCTCGGGGCTGAGATTGGGCTTTCTGATCTCTGGATTAAGCAGTGCGGGAACAGCCATACCGGCTCCTTCAAAGACTTGGGGATGACAGTTTTGGTCTCCATGGTGAAGCAGATCCGAACAGAAGGCACTCCCATCCGCGCGGTGATCTGCGCCTCCACAGGAGATACCTCCGCTGCGCTGGCAGCGTATGCCGCCGCCGCTGACATTCCGGCGATTATCCTTTTGCCGCGAGATAAAGTGTCTCCCGCACAACTCATTCAGCCGATTGCCAACGGCGCCGTCACACTTTCGTTGAAAACCGATTTTGACGGATGCATGGCCATTGTTCAGAAACTCGCTGAGCGAAAGGATTTCTATCTGGCCAACTCAATTAACTCCCTTCGGATTGAAGGTCAGAAAACGATCTCGATTGAGATGGCTCAACAGTTTGACTGGGAGGCGCCGGATTGGGTCATCATTCCGGGAGGCAATTTGGGAAATGTGACGGCATTGGGATTGGGATTTCTAATGATGCAAGAACTCGGAATTATTGAAAGGCTACCGCGCATTGTCTGCGCTCAATCTGCCAAAGCCAACCCCTTGTATCAGAGTTACCTGAAGGAATTCAAGGAATTCAAACCGCTGCATGCCCAGCCGACGATAGCCAATGCGATTCAGATTGGTAACCCCGTGTCCGTTCAAAAGGCAATCAATATATTGAAGCAGTTTGACGGCATTGTGGAACAAGCCACGGAGGACGAATTGGCAAATGCCGCCGCAAGGGCGGATCGAACCGGGCTGTTCAACTGCCCACACACAGGCGTCGCGCTGGCAGTTCTGCTAAAATTGCTGGAGCGCAAGCAGATTCAATCCGATGATCGGGTCATCGTGATTTCTACCGCCAATGGGCTTAAATTTACGGATTTTAAGATCGGCTATCATGGCGACAAGTTGAACGAAGTTCAACCCCGGTATGCCAATTTGCCGGTGGAATGTGAAGCTGACTTTGATGACGTGATGAAAGCGATCTCCAGGTGTCTGGATGATGAAGACTGATACCGGATTAGAGTTTAACGATTTCGGATTTCGGAATGTGGATTGCGGATTATTTTTGCTTCGCTGTTTTGATAGATGAGACAATAATCGACAGAATTTCATCACCTTCTTTCATCAGATCCGATAACCGATTTGGCTTGACCAAACCCGAGTCAATTAGCATCTCCATCCAGAAAAGGGATTCATCACATTCTTCCTCGACGATTCCCATTTTCGCGATAAAATCCGGTCGGGATTTGGCCCGACATGCCGCACGATAGTTGGAAGCCACAGACGTTGAACAACGCAGAAGTTGTCCACCGATTGTATCCGCTGTTCGACCTCTGGGTAACGATTCGACAAGTTTGATAATTCGTAGCGCGTAGTTTTTGGTCCGCTGTTTCATTTCTTGTGGTGTCATTTTCTGCTTCTTTCAATCCGCAATCCCAAATCCAAACGGGACATACGCCTTGTCTATCGGCAGAAGCAAACGCGACGGATAATCCGCCGAGTGAAAAACCTGCTGCCGGGCGGGAACCAATTCGGTATCAATCAAATCGTTACGACCCGTGTTATGATTGCGGTCGTGATTCGGAAAATCGCTGCTGGTAATCTCCAGTCGAATCCGATGGCCCTTGAGGAAACGGATGGCTGTCGGACCAAGTCGGATTCGGAACTCGGTGTTCTCATGAGGCACCAGCAGGTCTTCACAGTCTAGGGAATGGCGGTGTCGAGCGCGTACCAGCCCATAGCACACTTCGAGGGCGGGCCCTTGGGGAGATTCGTCGACCAATCTGGCAAAGAAATCGGTATCGGGCGCCGAAGAGGAGGCGTATAGCACGACTTCCGGGCTCCCAACCACTTCGACCTCTTCTGACAGCGGCGGGGTCCGGTAATGGAGGATATCCTGTCGATACTCCAGTAACCGACGATCCGGTGGTACGGTAAAAAGGTCCCGTGTCCAGAGTGTCGGCACCGGGTCATTGGGGTCGTAGGTATATTGGTTGGAAGGCGCTCCCTCGCTTTGCTCCGGCGTCAGCAGCCCGGAGCCAGAGACCTGTTCGGCATTTCCATTGCCACTCAGATAATAGACGCTTTCGGCTAACCCGGCCGGAGGCCATGTGTCTGCTGCCTTCCACTCTCCCGCGCCCATCACGAAGTAACGTACCGCTTTTTCACGGTCGAGCCCATTGTCTTGCCCTTTGAGCCAGTGATCAAACCACCGGATGATTTCCGCATGGAGGTCCAGTTCGGCCTGGGAACCGAAATCGATTTCCCCGATTTTTCGTTGTCCGAGGCCGGGATGGTTCCATGGGCCGACGACCAGTTTGGTCTGCGTTCGAGCCACCGATGTCCGCGCGTTTTTCTGCATCCGAGCCAGGTGGGCGACGGTACCGTTACAGTGATCGTACCAGCCAGTGAAGTCGAGGTTGGGCACCTCCACTTCGCTGTGGATGTCCTGAAACTTCCAGGGCTTGCGGTTCGGGTGCCGAAGCCAGTCTTCAGCGTATTCAGCCAGGCCCTTGGGCAGATAGCGTGGCAGGTCAAGCCAGGGCATAAAACCGAGCCACCGGCCCTGCTCGATGTCATCCCAGATTTTTCTTGCTTCTGCTGGCGTATGGGGACCAGGCAGTTCTTGACGTCTCCGAAGATCTGGCGCGATAGTGGTCATCCACCATTTAACGCGCCGCCCCGGTTTGAACCCACCGGGCCAGTCAACTTCAGTCAATTCCAATGGGATGGTATAGGCGCACATTGCCACCAGATGCGGCGGCCTCAAGCGGGCTAATTGCCACTGCATCCAGGCATTGTATGAACCACCCAGCGTCCCAACTCTGCCGTTGCAGTAAGGTTGCTGTGCTAACCATTCGACGCTATCGTAGCCGTCTTCCGCGTCTCCGGTGTGAGGAACCGTAAACGGAACATAGTCCCCATCGGAAGCATAACGTCCACGCGAGTCTTGTGTAACCACCGCATAGCCCGCACGGACGTATCGTTCGTAACCGTCCGTGGGTTTCCCGTAGGGCGTTCGCAACAAAAGCCCTGGGAATCGCCCCCCGGCTTCTGGCCGAAAGATATTCCCACGTAAGACAACGCCATCCCGCATCGGAATGGGCACGTCCGTTTCGACGATGATTCCAACTGTATTGTTTTCTGCAGCCTGCTCTAAGGTCATACGTCCTCCTGGAAAGTTGTGGCGGCCCTCGATGGCTCGGGAGACGCAACGGACGGTTCTGTTTGCCTGTGTCCAACTGGAATAGTTCTAGAGAGTTTAGCAAATTTCTCGGAATCGTTCAACGCTAAAGTTCGCGATGTAGAAATCTGCAATCAAGAAACACTCGGCGATGAAGTCACCGAGCTATTTGGCGGCACCCGATAAATCGGGTTATAATGCGCATCCAAGTCCGATTCATTGGACGCTGCTCTCTAGCCCAGCGATTCATCGCTGGGCGTGAATGAGGGTATGCCTGTTTTTTCGGTTACCTGGCCGCCCCTGAAGGCTGAGGGGAAAGGATGCAAGCTTCTCGGTCGAAGACCGGAGGGGATTTCGGGGATTTTTTAATTGGCTCATTAAAACTGGAAACGGTATAATTATGGGTCGGGATAGTCTCCCAGCCCGGATTTCTTTACTAAAAGGAGTGAGATTGATGACTTCCATTTCGACTGATTCAATTCGTAGCCCCAAAAACGGGGCATTAGAACCGTATCAACTTGCAACATGGCGCGAGGAGTTCGAGGCGACTCCCGTTTATCGAATGTCCCAAAATGCCGTCTGCAAAAACGCTGTGGACGAAATTGCTCTCAACCGGCAGGTCGTCACCCAAAGTGACTTCACCTTTAGCCACGTCCTGGACGACTGGACCGTAACCAACCAGAAGAACACCGGTCGGTGCTGGATGTTTGCCGGGCTGAATCTGTTCCGCGTTGGGGCGATGAAGCGGATGAACCTCAAAGACTTCCAATTCAGCCAGAGCTACACGTTCTTCTGGGATAAGCTGGAGCGGTCAAATTACTTTTTGGAGCGACACATCGAAATGGCGAATCATCCTGTGGACGATCGACGCATTGCGTGGTTGCTTGACCGTCCCCTCGATGATGGCGGACAATGGAATATGTTCGTCAATATCATCAAGAAACATGGGCTCGTCCCGCAGTCGGTCATGCCCGAGACGGAAAGTTCCAGCAACTCGTCGCGGATGAACAGCATCCTGCTGTACAAACTGCGTGAGGGCGCGAAAACATTCCGGGAGATGGCCGCCAAAAATGCCACGCTCGAAGCGTTACGAGATACGAAGACTGAGATTCTCGAAGTGGTCTACCGAATCCTATCGGTTCATCTGGGGACACCTCCCACGCATTTCGACTGGCAGTGGAATGATGCAGACAAGCAGTTTCATCGCGACGGGGAGATGACGCCGCAAGATTTCGCCGCGAAATATGTGACCCTTCCGATTGACGATTATGTGTGCTTGGTCAATGACCCACGTGCGACGAGCCCCTTCGGTCGAACCTTCACGGTTGAATGTTTAGGCAACGTGGAGGGCGGGAATATTGTCAAATACCTGAACGTGGAGATTGACCTGATGAAACAGATCGCGATGCAGACGGTCATCGACGGGGAGCCGGTCTGGATGGGGTGCGACGTAGGGAAGATGATGCAGCGCAATCTAGGGCTTTGGGATGCGAAGCTGTATGACTACGACGGGGTTTATGATACGACGTTTACGCTGGATAAGTCGGCGCGACTCCAGTATCATCAGACGCTAATGACCCATGCTATGCTCTTTACCGGCGTCGATGTGGTCTCGGTTGATGGCCAGGAGGTGCCGCGGCGCTGGCGCGTCGAGAACAGTTGGGGAGAGGACAGCGGACAGAAGGGGTTCTACCTCATGAACGATAACTGGTTCGACCAGTACATGTTCGAGATCGCCGCCCGAAAGGACTATTTACCTGACGAATTACGCGACGCCCTTGAGTTGGAACCGATCGTCCTGCCGCCGTGGGATCCAATGGGGGCGCTGGCACACGAAGCCTGGACTGAAAAATGAGGACGCAGATGACAGCAAATGAGATTTGGGAAAAACATAAACAGGTCATTCCGGGCGGCGTGGTTTCATTGAATCGCATCATTGACCCGATGCGTGTCTTTGTCAGGGCAAAGGGGGCGTACCTTTGGGACAGTGATGGCAAACAGTATATCGACTACCATGCGGCGTTTTCCCCTTATCTGCTTGGTCACAGTGATACCGATGTAGACGAAGCGGTCATCCGCGCGATTCGGGAAGAAAGGTCGTTGATGGGCGCCGGCACAACCCCGTGGGAGGGGGAGTTGGCGGAATTACTGGTCGAATGCATTCCGACCCTCGACCAGGTCCAATTGACCAACACGGGGTCGGAGGCGACCTTTCTCGCCTTGCGGCTGGCGCGAGCGGTCACCGAACGTGACAAAGTGATTATCATGCAAGGCGGGTATAACGGCTGGCATAACGATGTGGCTTTTAACTTAATGGATAGCGCCGATCAGCTCGCCGACTCCCGTGAAGGGGAGGAACTGCCGCTGAGTCCATTGACTGCTGGAATGCCGAAGTCGGCTGCTCAAAATGTCCACGTGGTACAGTTCAATGACCTGGCAGCGGTGGAAAATGTGATGAGGCGTGGAAATATCGCGGCAGTCATTCTAGAGCCAATTTTACAGAACATCGGTATCGTCAAACCCAAGCCCGGCTACCTTAACGGGCTTCGCCGGCTCTGCGATCAATACGGCTCGCTGTTGGTTTTTGATGAGGTCAAAACCGGTTTCCGTCATGCACTTGGCGGTTATCAGTCGATCTGTGGTGTCCGACCGGACCTGTCCTCATTTGGGAAGGCCGTCGCCAATGGATATCCCTTGGGAGTTATCGGCGGCAAGCGGGAGTATATGGAGTATTTCAACCATCCGGAGCCCGCCAAACGGGTCCTCATCGCCGGAACCTATAATGCGCATCCGGTGCCAACTGTTGCAGCCATCGCGACCCTGAGGAAGCTGAAAACGCAGGAGGGGGAAATTTACGCTCATCTGGAACGTCTTGGGCAAATGATGGAAGATGGTTTGAAAACACGACTCGCCCGACACGGGTTCCCCGCAACGGTGGCCCGGCAGGGGTCGGCGTTCGTCGTATACTTTATGGACGCATCCCCAGAGAATTGGCTGGACATTGCTCGATACAACGATATGGAGCGGGACAAGAAGTACCGCCAACGGTTAATCGACGCGGGCGTGTTTCACTTCCCGCTGCCCACGAAACAGGGCAGCATCTCCTTCGCGCACACCGAAACGGATATCGAACGCACGTTAGAGATTACGGATACGGTGCTATCGACACTCGCCCGCAACTAAACTAAACTTCCGCCATCGAGGCAAGTACGCGGGCCCAGGCAACCGTCGCATGGTTGATTTCTCATTCGGACTACTCATACCCGAACAGTTCGATTTCACGCACGCGCGGGAGTTTGGCTTCAATCTGATTTAATTCGCCAAGAAGTTTTGCTTTCTGAACGACGGATCTGAACCGTTCGAGGAGTGTTGTCCCTTCAGCGATTTTCGAATTGCCTTTGAACGCTTGCTCCAGGACATTTCTGCCGCCCAATATGGCGATTGTGTTGACCTTGAGCTTGATGCGTTGGGTCTGGACATTGACCGGAACCTCAATCTTCGATTTGCCGCCCCCTTTGACTTGACGAATGAATTGCCACTGATTGGTTTCAGCATCGTAAGCCCACAGTTGAAAGTCTTTCAATTCATTGCTGTGCACCACGATGCGTCGGATGACTTTCGGTTTAGGCAACGTGATTTCTGTTTCTGCGGACGGATTGGTGTATGTTTTCTCTGGATGGATGTTTAACATCAGGGGCGCGTCCGTCGTCAGGTCGCCATCGATCACCGCCGGCGTCGTTGATCGGGTAGCCGGCTGGCGGGCATAATTCTCACTCCATCTCTGCCCGATAATGGCAGCGCAACCTGCCATCTCCATCACGAACCCCACCGCGAGAAACAGCCAAGCGAGCCGACGCGAATGACAATTAAACCGGAACGTGTGAGTTGCATTTGGGCGATTGGCTATCAGGATAACCCCCTCCTCAATATGAATGCCACGGATTTATCTTGCAGTTGCGAAAATAACCTTGATTATCCGGCAGCGAAAGTCAAGCGTTTATCGCAAGCTGCGATTCTGAATGGTGCTTTCATCAATACACCTGAGTTTGTTGTGTTGTCCCAATCAATGCTTCAGATAGTGAGAAGGAAGTTCGTGGCGGGTTTACCGGGTGGCGTCTGGGCCTTACCAACTGGAAACCCAGCGGTCTCGGTTCGGCATGGGCGGTTCGACCGCCACACCGCCTCGCAGATGAGATTCATAGATGCCGAATCCAATCTCTTGGCTAATCAACGTCACCCGAAGGTTACTTCGCCCGGGCGTCCCTGTCTGGATAGCTTGGACTAGGTCGCGTATCTTATGAATGGTGCCGCTCTGCGGTTCCATCTGCGCAACCGGCACGGTATCCAGCGCGCCCGACGCCGCACCTCGCCGACGTACCTGCACGGCCTCGCCATCGTTGACGACGCGGATGACTCCGTCCGCGCAGACCAATTCGATCTCTCGGCCCACGCCCGTGCCCGCCACGTATGCCGTCGTCCCATTATCAAACTGGATCGTCGCGGACCGGATAGGCGCATCCTGGACGAACTTCATGCCGGAGGTGTCCCCTTCGGTGGGATAGAGCTTTGAAATGGTACCTTGAATCGATACAGGTTCAGGGTCGCCCAGCAGGTACAGCAAAAGGTCAATAAAGTGGCCTTCGAGCGCCTTTCCTTCAAATCCCAGTACCGACTTGACTGCCCCGAATTCGCCGCTTTCCGCGAGCATCCGCGCCTGCTGATATGCCGCCCAGTGACGATAGATGGGGCCATACTCCAGGTGGACGCCATTGCGCTCGAAGGCCTCTCGAATGGCGTCCGTTTCTCGCAGTGTCATGCAAAGCGGCTTCTCTGCGTAGACCCCCTTCACGCCGTGCTCCGCAACGAATACCATTTGCTCCGCATGTTGCTCCGGACGGGTGGCAACGCTGACAATATCGAGTGCTTCTTTCTCGATCATTTCTCGGTAGTCCGTGTAGCCTCTGGGCAAATTCCACCGCTGCACGAACGCCTGCAGACGGCCTTCGTGGACGTCGCAGGTAGCGACGACTTGCGTTTCTTCCACAGCGGCATAGCCCGCTGCGTGGGAGTAGGGAAGCACCAGTCCGCCACGATAGGGGCGTTGTTTCCTTTTCGCGATCTGTTCGTCTTCGATGGTATTCGCCATGCGACCACACCCGATGATGCCTACCCGAAATACCGTCGTCTTTTCAACCGCTGTGGCGTCAATTGGTTTTGTCATTTTTGAGTTCTCCTGGTAGACTGTGAAGGATTCCGCAGAAACCACCCGTCCGTTAACCGGCGAGGAGTTCACGTTTGTAGGCTTCCACAACGGCATTCAGAACTCGGTTCGGAATAAATTCCAACTGCGAATCTAACTCCGATTCGACATTGACCATCATGCTGTGATCGAAGGTTTCGCGATCGGCACACGGATCAAAGGACTCGTCGAGCGCTGCAAACATCTCCGCGAGTTTCGCGGGAGTGAGTCCTTCGGAAATCCCGTGGAGTCCATAAGCCGTTCCCCGGTAGCCTTTCTCGTAATCTTCACCGAGATGCTTTCGCAGAACCTCTTCACGGGCCGCTCCTTGCGCCCCGCTATTTTCGATTTCGTCCATCGCCGCAATGGCATGCGGATCGAGTTCAATCTGAAAGGCGGTTGATGCGTCAGAAGCGGCGGTGGGATAGATTTTGTACGGCATTTCTTCCTCCTTTTCAATTCTGAAATTATGCCAATTCTGAGAAAAAATCGACCATTGACGTAACCTTCTTCACGATTGTGCTTTGGGTCTGTCAGTGAGATATGGCGCGAGTTCATCCGCAGAAATATCACCGTATCGTCGGATAAGCGGCGGAGAAACCGAGAGATCTAAAACCGTCGAGGCGATTTTGGTGAACGTCTGGCCGCCATCGAGGATGAGATCAACGAGACCGCCAAGTTGGGGGCGCACCTCCTCGGCTGAAGTCGCAGGCAGTTCGTCCGATCGGTTTGCGCTGGTTGTGGCTACCGGCAAGCCGAAACGCCGAATCAGATCCAGTGCCAGCGAGTGATTTGGCATGCGTACCCCAACCGTCTTCCCCCCGGCGGTGACTTCAGGCGGCAGTGCCTTTGCCTCGATAATCAGCGTTAATCCGCCCGGCCAAAACCGTTCTGCCAGTTCAAAAAAGATCCGCGGCAAATTTTGAGCGACGCACTCGACATCTCCAATCGATCCGACAAGAATTGGAATCGGTTTATCAATCGGCCTCCCTTTAATCCGGTACAGCTTGCGGACAGCCGCCGGCTGGAATGGATGGACGCCGACGCCGTAAACCGTATCGGTCGGGAAAGCGACCACGCCGCCTTCCCTCAAGCGCATAACGGCTTGATCTAGGAGTGAGTTATCAAATAAGTTCATCGCGTTCATTTCCATTTTACGCGTGACGCCTCACACAATCGAGCCCGTCGGAGCGGCATTGAGATCCAGCCCGTCTCGAATCCCGTTCTGATACTTGTGGTACGCGACGCCGGCGATCATCGCCCCGTTGTCCGTACAGAGCTGAATCGGTGGATAGTAAACTTTCGCGCCAATTTCGGCACCTGCCTCGCACATGGACTGACGGAGTTGGCTATTTGCTGCGACACCGCCCGTCAAGTTGATTGCTTTGGCGTTCTTCGCTTTGGCGGCTCGAATCGTCTTCTGCACAAGGACCTCCACGACAGCCGCCTGAAAACTCGCCGCGATGTCCTCGATCGGCGGCAACGTTCCCGCGGCCTTTGCTCTATCCACGAAGTAGCGGACCGCCGTTTTCAACCCACTGAAGCTGAACTGATAATCGTCCCTATCGAGCATCGGACGCGGAAAATCGATTGCCGTACTGTCGCCGTTCTTTGCCAAATCGTCGATGATCTTCCCGCCGGGAAAGCCGAGTCCAAGATATTGCGCTACCTTGTCATACGCTTCGCCGGCGGCGTCGTCTTGCGTCGTTCCGAGTATCTCATACTTCCAGCCTTCCCGCACCTCAACCAGGAGCGTATGCCCGCCCGAAACGGTAAGGCAGATGTGTGGAAAGGGGAGGTCTTCATGTGCCATGAAGTTGGCGTAGATGTGTCCTTCGATGTGGTTGATTCCCAGTAGCGGCAGGTCGTAGCAGTAGGCGAGCGATTTCGCAGCGGCGACCCCGACGAGGAGCGCGCCGATTAAGCCGGGGCGGTTTGTCACAGCAATCGCCTCCAGCTCCGCGAAGGTGGCATCCGCTTCGCGTATGGCTTGATCGATGATATAGTTAATCGATTCGACATGTTTGCGAGAGGCAAGTTCAGGGACAATGCCACCGTATTCTGCGTGCAGGTCGATTTGCGAAGATATAATGTTGGATCGAACCTGCCTGCCGTCAGCAACAACCGCTGCAGCAGTTTCATCACATGAGGTATCAATGCCGAGAATGTTCATAAAATTCCTTATTGGTTCTCCAGCCGTTCTCCAATCTTCTTACTCAGATACGGATCGAAGTCGAAGATTCGGCGCAGTCGATGTAGGATTGCTCGATTGTCTGGCGGGATGTGCTGCTTAATGATGTCGAGCAAAACCGTATGAGCGATCCAACGCGTACGTTCCTTCCAGATTGCGGGTTGCGCAATCAGAAAGTCAACGCATTCCTCGACACCGCTCTGTTTTCACGACCGACCCGAAAGAAATGAGACCAGAAGTAGAAAAAACCTCCCAAAGGTTTGGCCGCCAAGTGGAGGTTTTCCCTACAACCTGTTACATCAGGTTAGATTGTATCTGTTACGAAAATGAAGGAAGCTTTTAGAATGCAGCCCACCTCTAAGGATCAAAAGAGATTGAATTTCCTCAGTCTTTTTTGCTAGACAAAGGTTCTTTTGTGCACGAATTTGATGCGAGGAAAAGAATCGCAACATAGATCGTAACGCAATATTATACGTGAAAAACGCCCTTCTTGCAACGGAATTCTGACCCGATGTAACGTCACCACACAGGAGGTTTCTCGTGACGTTTCACACCCCCCTCTTCCAACCGTTGGCAAAACAGTTCCACTCACCAGGAAAAGCAAGATCAACCCAAAACGCTTTTCGACACAGCCGTTCAACTGACACAAAACGGCATCAGCGTTCAGCCCGTCGGAGGCGACAAGCTACCCTACGCTCGTCTTCTGCCAATCGATATGGACGCTAACGGCGAACCTGTCCGTGACCTAAAGACCGGTAAGCCCAAGCACACCTGGAAACCGTATCAAGCGCAAATCGCCACCTTAGATGAATTGTCTGATTGGTTCGGTCCAGCCAGATATATCGCAACCATCGGGGGCGAGGTCTCTGATGGAACTGAAATCATTTTGTAGCGAGTCCAAGAGAAAGTCGAAAGAACTAATTGGAACTTACTTAAGTAGGTTTGAATTAAATTATTCAACTTATTAGATGGAACACGGAACACGCAGATGACGCGGATTTTCACGGATTTTCTGAAAA
>JAPUIP010000360.1 GCA_027296925.1 Candidatus Poribacteria bacterium
CGACCATTATATTCATAACCCATCAGAAAGCGGTCTACGGTATACTGCGAATGTTATCCCGGCTGATAGACGCTACACAGCGCGCCCACGTCCCATCGGACGGCGATTTGCATGGCTCGAACCAGGGCATTGAAGTCCTGATGAAACGCCGGGTGGTCCTGTATCGATGTTGGGTCGAGATCCATGAGACGAATATTATGAAAGGGATGCCCGGCGCAAATCTGAAATAGCTTCAATCCATGTCGGGCAACGCGCGCTCCCATCGTATCCACCTCGGCATCACTCATCTGAGCAATCGCCGTTTCACCGGGGAGTTCTGCGAACCAAACATACGTCGCGCCAATCTGCTTGGCGACGGCCAGTCCTTCGTCAAAAGGGAGTTTCATTTCGTCAAGCCAGATGGCCAGTTTGAAGCGGTGGTCAGTCATCGATGGTTACCTCCTCTGCCTCCCAAACGCCCCGATGGGGCTTGCGAGATTCGATTTCGAGCGTTGATCTGGGTGGTGGGCTCACGGTGCCCAGATCAACGCAGAAACCTGGCTGATGCCGATGAGGTTCCCCTGGGTGTCTTCATCCTTCCAAGTGAAACTGATCGGATGCATCATCACCGTCAAAACGCGGGCATCTGAAAGCAGGACCGACTGCGGGCTGTGCATCGCCCCGTCGGTGCCGCGAAACAGGATGTAGCGACGGCCCCAGTCCCATGTCCGACCGTGGTTGTGGCTGAAAACCGCCTCGTGGCCATGATAGGTTCTGCCGTCAAGCTCCCCGATGCGCGCCGCGTAGGTCATCAGGATGCGGCCATCGGGAAAGGTCAATAGGCTGTGATGCACATGCCCGTAAAGGGAATGCACGTCTGGCTGGGTCCACGTCCTCCCATCGTCGGTTGACCGCGCTGTCAGGATGCCGCGCCAGTGATCTGACGCAGCGGGGATGCCCGGACGGCTCGACCGGAACGACGCGACAAGAGCACCGTCTTTGGCGCGGGTGAGGGATGCTTCGGAACACCTCGCAAACGCCATCCACGCCGCCGGAAAGAAGAACGGCTCGCTCCATGTGTGTTGCACATGGTCGTAGGGCCGCATCATCGTGCCGGTGTCAGAGACGTAGAACATGAACCGGATCGTGTCGCCTTCAATTAACATGGATGGCGCGACATCGGTATTGACGCCCCGGCCGTCCGGCAGCGAAGGGACGGCCTCGGGCTTGGACCAGGTCATTCCACCATCTTCGCTGAACCAGAAGCGAAAGTGCTCCGCCGTGTCGATGTAGCTGTCCCAGCCGCGAAGCAGGAGCCGGGTGCCACCGAGATTCATCGGCGTTGTGCGGTAGCCCGGGATGCGTCGCGGTTGGCTCCAACTCAAACCGTCGTCTTCCGAAAAGAGAATGACCTCCGTGCGCCCCGCATCGGTCCCATAGGCACAGCCATCCGACAGCGCAGCGGTCAGCGTCAGCACGAGCGTTCCGTCCTCCATCTTCGTCAGACCGGGGTACTTCGGGGCGTTCAGCAGAAACGAATACCCCAGTGCTTCCTGGTACTTGGGGCCCTTTGGACCATTCTGACGGACAACGGTCGGCGAAATCGTCGAAATCACACGCGATGGCAGGTAATTGCCGTCGGCTCCGGTGCGATGGTCGTTGACAACGTCTGAAAGCGGCAGTGTGTGCATGTCCGAGTTAGTCAGCTTATCCGCGTTGGCCCCTTGAATCGAGCGGGCCGCGGGGGAATCGTTTGGCATGGCGACCTCCTGGGTGACGAAACTATCCGTCCTTGGAAAGTTGTATGGGGTACCGACTACCGCGTCTCAGACCCGGGTGAACTGCCAAGATAACCCAGCTCTCGCATCCGATCTATCCAGTGTTGTCGTTTGGAGTTTCTATCAGGATTGGCAAGCCAATGCGGATGATATTCCGGTCCGGGTGAGTCAAAGGTATCGTGCGCCAGCCTCGCCCGGAGTCGGACATTTTCGAACGCTGCTTTTCGGGTCGCCTTCTCTTGTTCGGGGGTATGTGGATTCTTGTCAAAAATAATCGAGACCATCCGGCGGTCTGTCGAACCGCCCCAACTGGCATGCCAGAGATGAAAATCGAAGGCGACCACATCGCCCGGCGCCGTCTGGCAGATGTAGGCTGGAACATCACCAATGCCATGCCCAGATCTGCTGAGATTTCGGTGGACTTCATCGTGAAAAGGCCGCTGATGCGACCCCGGAATGACCCGTAGTGCACCATTGTTCGCACCAAGGGGTTGTAGATAACAGACAAATTTCAGGCCGTGTATATGGGGGTCAGATGCATCGGGATGCCAGCGAGTCTCGTTAACGTAACTGCCCGCATTGCAAGAAAGTCCAATGGCATCTTCTCCGTAAAGTTGCTCGGCCACTCCACAGATTCGCGAGTCTTCCGGTAACCGAGCGAAGAAGGGGGTCTCTGGTCCCAGATTGGGCCAGCTCATATATGCGGGTCGGTCGTCCGGTGAAGTATAGCGTTTGGTAGACGCCAATCTCAACTCAAACTCAGTGTTGATGGTTTTCAGTTCGTCCGGACTCAACACTTGTCGAAGAATCAGAAATCCGAAGGTTTGAAAGTCACTGACTTGCTGTTCTGTGAGCATGATGTTCCTCCTGGTATACGTGGCGAGTTTCCGAGCCCCAGACGGTTGCATTGAAGTGCTGGAAGCGACAGCCAACATGTCGATTGGCAGCCACTGGTGCCGGGTGGACTGGATGTCAAAAGACGGCATGTTGTCCGGACGTGACTTTACCCCAAGTGACACATTATGGCACAGCGTTGTCGGGATCGAAATACAGATTACTCCTCCGCATACACCACGCCTTCTATGTCGCGCGTTTCCGAGTCCTGATTACCACCCCAGGACATAAAGTAGAGAATCATGAAGCGGTCGCCATCGAGCCGGATGATGCTGGAATAGCCGCCGATTGTGCGCCCGAGGGTCACCGGCTCGTGGACAGAGCGAGTCGACCACACCAGCGTCGGCGAGTTGCGCCATGTACCGTTGAAGTCGCCTTCGTGAGAGTAATCGCTGAATCCAACGCCGCACCATCCCTGATCCAAATCGCCGACCCAGCGGTACGAGCACAGCAGTGTGCCTTTGCGCGTGAGAAACAGCGTCGGTGAGTGTCCGTAGATGGGATACATGGTCAGTTCCAAGTCAGACCATGTGCGTCCCTTGTCTTCTGAGAAGGTCCAGTAGAGGGGCATCATGCCGTGTCCGGCGGGGGAGTCGTCGCTTGCGACGATTGCCATCAGACGCCCGTCGGGCAGTTCGATCACCTCGTTTTGGGCGATGACACCGCGACAGAGGATGACTCCCTCATCCCAGGTACGCCCGCCATCAACGGAACGGAGCTGGGCGCTCACCGCAACCCGTTCACCTCGGAAGCGTCCCCACACCGGCATGAGCAATGTACCGTCGGACAGCTCGCGGATCTTGCCGTAGGTGTGCACCCCAGACCAATCAAAGCCAGCAATCTCTTTGCCCACAGGCTCTGGATCTGACCAGGATTCGCCGTTGTCTGTAGACTGGCACAGGTACACCCCCTGATGGGGACCTCCCGTGCCAGAAAGGGGTAACAATATCGTTCCGTCACTTATCTCCGCCATGCCATGATAAGCTAGAAATGACGTCGGATGGTCTGGGCGCGACGGGATAAATTGATGGATGGGACCTTCCCAGGTCCGTCCCCCGTCGCGGGAACGTTTTACCCCTGAGATCGTCCTTGACTGTTCTGCACGCAGGTCTGGATAGCGTGCTGTCACGAGGATATCGCCATTCTGCAACCGTTCAGCGCCCGGCGTGGCGACATGCCCGGTCCAGATGACGACGCGACTTTCACGGTGAAACTGTGGCATGTGTGCCTCCTCGCCATTATGGCTGATAGGGCTGCCCGGTGCGACGCAATTGTTTGGTTATGGCCAGTTGGCAGGTCAGGTACCCGCCCATGTAGCCGGTCGCGAATCCGGGCCGCGCATCCGCTATGGTGCCGACAATCATATTGGCGTACTCCACTGTCGTGTCGTAGCGATCGACGATCAGGGCCACCATTTCGGTCCAGGCCGACTTGAGCACCTCGCCCCATTCGGATCCTCTGGCGCTGGTAAGGTACTCTTCGGCGCTTTCGACGACCCGCGTGGTTTCTACCACCGGGCTACTGTTGGGAAACCCGGGCGAACGGTCCACCTTGAGGGTAACGGCCGAGTCGATTTCCACCCCGGCGCCGGTCAGTTCGCCGTCTCCCATGCGAGCGTGAACATCGCCCAGGGAGAGATAGCCGCCGGGTTTCTGCGCACGGATGTGCACGGTGCTACCGGGTTGGATGGCGTTGAAATCCATGTTGCCGCCGTGGTCGATTTGGTTGGGCGCCCACGATTCGAGCTGGATGACGCCTATCATCGGCCGTACCGGCACGACAAAGTCCGGCGGAAAGTGGATAAGCCCGTCGCGGACCGGGGCCACGCAACGCCAGTTTCCCCAATTGGGGCCGCCATTGCGGTAGAAGCCGTAAGGCCCCACCTCGATGTCGATGATTTCGATGCCCACCCAGTCGTCCGGCTCGATGCCTTGTATCTGGAAGGGGCCACCGGGACGGGAACGGCGCTGATGGCTCTGGCCGGAAGTTATCATGCCAGCCCGAGTTTCGCCGGCAGCTTCGAAGTCGTTGTCCGCCCCGCCAACCGTTTCGATGACCACGGTTTCACCCAGTTTGAGGGTGCCTCGGACCTGGCCGATTTCGGGGTCATCTGGGCCGCTATAACAGGGCGTTCGGGTAAAATGACGCATAATATCCTCTCCTTCCATATATGACTGCACTGTCAAATCAGCTTTGCCTATCATCGGGAAGTCGACTCCCGGCGACGATAATCGCGGTTGGGAAGCCGCTCTCACCCAGAGAGGTGGCAACCCCTCGGATGATTTCCTGGATACCTCCCAGCGGCACCCCGCGATGTGAATTTGCGCCAACTCCCGCTTACACTCAGCAAAGCTGCGGGTCAAACGGGACGATGCTCGCTCCGCATGCTCTGGGTGCTGTCGGTCGAATCGGCGGTTTTTCCGGCGCCTGGTACTTAACGTCTAGATGCGGTGTTTCCAGGCGAACATGGCCCCGATACCGCGAATCCATTAGCGCATCTAGCCCGCCGGTGACCAGTAGGGTGCGCTCAACCGGATACTGTGGTTCGCCGGTCAGGAACATCTCCTGAATGTTAAGGCCCAGATAGCTGAAACTGGGATGAGGGTCGCCCCAACGGGTCAGTTCGGTCGTCTGAATCTGTCCGTTGACCCGTGCGGCGTAAACCCACTCGCGGGCAAAGCCGTTGAGTTGCAGCACCGCTGCTTTGAAACCGTCGTTGTATTCAATGAGGAAAGCCGCCGGATTTTCACATTTCTCCTCCATGCTGCCGTCCTCAGTACCGCCCTCTTCGACCGCTGCGGCGGCGAGTTCGCGCGACCAAAGCCCCTCATCGCCAGCCTTCCACACTGCCTCGCCCTCCACGCACTGCACGGCCGCAATGCCTTTCTCCCCGCCTCGGCGCCGCTCGACCATGGCCTGCAATGCTTCAAAGCCGTGGTAGCCGTATGATTCGATCCCGCCATAGCTGAGCATCACGGCTTCTTGGATCGGCGCGTCTATTTCGTGCTCTAGCCAAGGATCGCGCCAGAAGAGTGGCACAGATGACCCCGCCATGAACGGGATATTCAGTTCGCGGGCGCGATCGTACATCCACTTGGCATCGGTCCAGTTGTAGGACAGGTGCTTATCGCTGAAGACAGGCACGGTACGCCCCGAGGTTGCCATGACCCCACTGATCTGCTCAAAGAAGAAGCGACGCGGATACATGTGCTGCCCTTTCTCGTTGAAGGCATAGTCTCCGTGCTCACCGATGGAGAGCACCCCATCAACAGCCAACTTATCGCCTCCCAGACACAGCGCCTTGGGGATGCTATGATAGATACGAATGTTGCTTTCCGAGGCCACCTTCACGCCGATATCGTTTGAGGGAATCTGGTCCAGATACAGGGAGGCGATCTCCACTTTCGGCGGCAGCAGTCCCTCGTCCGTAGGGAAGCCTTTGATAAATTTGCCGACAATGACATCGGCGTGGGCCGGTACACGGTACTCGGTAACAATAGCAGCAATTTTCATCGATAATTTCCTCTCGTGTTCATGGTTTGGGCGCCGGCAATATCACTCGAAGACGAGCACCGTGCGTGCAACCTTCCCCTGGTTCATGTCGTCAAAAGCCGCATTGATTTCATCCAACGGACGGTAGCGCGAGATGAGTTCGTCGAGCTTAATCTTCCCCTGATTGTAGAGTTCCACGAACGCCGTCCGCCTCTCCGGGATCGTCTCGGCACCCGCTGCAATTTCCAGCCGTTCACTTGCCCGACACGCTGACGCAATCGACTGGTCCAGCGTACTGCCCATACACCCCAGTCCCACAATCGCGACTCGATAGGTTTTCATTCTGTCCACCTCCACGACAAGTCATTTCACTCAAG
>JAPUIP010000361.1 GCA_027296925.1 Candidatus Poribacteria bacterium
GCTTGTGGACGAAACCCGATCCGAAAACATGGAACTGGATCACGAAGGAATGGAGTTGGCTCTGTCAAACAATATGGGAACTTGGGTATGATTTTGACATCGTCTCAGAAACGGAGCTCGCCACTTCGGAGATCGATAAAGGTTCACGCGCCGTTCGGCTGAAAGATGCCGCTTATCCATTGATTTTTCTGCCGAGTTGTCTATCACTTCAAGAAAGAACGGTCGATGTGTTGGATCGGTTTGTGAAGGCACGCGGCAAGCTAATTGCGGTGGACCCAGTCCCCTACCTCCTCAACGGTCGGATTGGCAAAGACCCGTACCCGCTTGAAAAACTGCTGTATCGATGGCGCACTTCCATCCTGCGCGGAACGATTAACGAGAAGGTGCAGCGACTCGAAAAATTCCTGCGGAAGCGGATTCAACTCCCGGTGCAGATTTACGTTAAACCGGACCATGCTGCTACACGCGCAGTCGCTGTTCAACACCGTCAATCGGAGGAATTGGATCTTTTCTATCTGTTTCATCGTGGCGAACGTCCAATTGAAGTGCTGATCGAGATTCGCTGGGAAGCAGCAATTGAGGAGTGGGATACGGCAAACGGAGGGCAACTCGCCCGCGATCATTGGCACGCGGACCGGAATACGTATACCAATCTATCCTTTGAGTCGCAGCAGGGAAGGCTAATCGTTGCGCGACAATGAGTCTTGCCTTGCCCCCAGCGAGTGCGTTAAAATATGCGTGAGAAATTAATCTATTGGCTGATTTGCGGTAACATACGATTGGAACTTTACAACCCATCAAAAAATTAGATACAGAACCCAAAGGAGCTCATCAATGACCGGTGGAGAACTTTTTGTCGAATGTTTGAAAGCGCAAGGCGTCGAAGTCATCTTTGGCATGCCAGGCGGACACTTAGATCCAGTTTATGAGGCGCTCCACAACAACCGTGATGCAATCCGTTACTACGTCGGTCGCCATGAGGGTGGATGTGCGTTCATGGCGGATGGATACGCCCGCACCACCGGCGAGGTCGGCGTCTGTATGACCGTTCCCGGACCGGGGTCGAACAACGCTTCCATCGGCATTGGCGAGGCATACACCGCCTGTTCACCGGTGCTGCTTGTCACCGGACAGAATCCATCTTATCTCGCCAAAAAAGATCCGGGGAAGATGTTTCACGGATTAGATCAGACCGCTGCGTTCGCGCCGATGACAAAGCATATCGAGCTCGTCCATAACGTTAGAGAAATCCCCGGCGCCGTCAACCGTGCCTTCAGTGCATTGCGATCGGGGCGCCCGAAGCCGGTGCTGATTGAGCTTGCCACGGATGCTTTGTATGCATCAGCCGACGACTTACCCGTCCCGCCGAGAAATAACGGCATTCGGCCGGGAGCAGGCCCAGAGACGATTCGTGAGGCGCTTCAGTTAATCGATAAATCTGAGCGTCCGTTCATCCTTGCCGGCGGCGGCATCCATCATGCACGAGCGACGGCGGAACTGATCGAGTTTGCCACGTTGCTCAACGCCCCCGTCGCAACAAGCGCGATGGCCAAAGGCGTCATTCCCGAAGATTCACCCTACTCCGTGCGTGTTTTCCGCAGCAGCGCGACACAGGCGGCGATGGAGGAATCCGATCTGTTGATTGCCATTGGAACTCGGTTCACCTATCGCGATACAAGCAATTGGTCAATGCAGATTCATCAGCCCTTGCTGCACATCGAGGCGGATGCAGCGGAGATCAACAGGGATTATCCTGCGACCGTTGGCATCGGGGCGGATGCGAAAGTGGTCTTGCAGCAACTGAATGCCGAACTCAGACAGGGCAAACGAGCAGACGGCTGGGGCGGCCGATTGGCCGAACTACACGGCCAGGCGGCATCCGCCGATCGCTCTCGTGTTATCGAGGAACTTCGCGATGCGATGCCGCGTGATGCGATCTTAGCCGTTGATGTCCACATGACCGGGTATGCCGCGCTCCATGATTTTACCGTTTATGAGCCGGGGAGGTACATCTTCTCCGGAATCTCCGTCGCGATGGGAATTGGGCTTCCGGCAGCGATTGGGGCGCAAGTCGCCCATCCGGATCGCAAAGTGGTTGCCCTCTGCGGAGATGGCGGTTTTCTGATGAACAGCCCAGATCTGGCGACTGCGGTGAAGTACAATCTGCCGGTTGTAACAATCGTCATGAACGACAACGCATTCACTTCCATTGAACAGACTCAGGTCAGACGATTCGGCGCATCACTGGGCGTCAAATTGGCCAACCCCGACTTCGTCAAATTTGCGGAATCGTTTGGCGCGATCGGTTTTCGCGTTGAAGACGAGTCGGATTTCAAGCCGACGGTCGAGAAGGCGTTAACCCTGGATCAGCCCTCCGTAATCGAAGTCGTGAAATCGTAGAAGAGACAAGCGTTGACGTGAATCGCACAGCATCGCAACCTTATACCGTTTGTATTTCCAGATGCGACTATTTTATCCCATCTGAATGGAAGCCAATCTCCACTCGGTTTCTCACAGAGAAGAAATTGCAAATTCTAAATTCTAAATTCTAAATTGACGGCGGAAGCCCCCGTCTTTCAAGCGGAGGAAGCTTGCCCCGAACCCCTCAAAGCTCGGGGCAGGCTTTTGAGGGGG
>JAPUIP010000362.1 GCA_027296925.1 Candidatus Poribacteria bacterium
AGATTGAGCGAATCATCGCGGAATTGGACATCGACAACGAGGACATCCGCACCCGCAAATCGTGGGCGATTTCTATCGATTTCGATAGCGAAACGCAGAGACTGACGCTCGATGTCAAGGACGCGCCCATCGAACAGGTCGTTCGCAAACTCTCGATTCAAACCGGTATTGACGTCCTCATCCTCGGAGAGAACGGCGGGGGAACGGTTACGCCGCGACGAGCGAGACAGACTCGCGGGACATCCGGGACTGGCCAGCAGAATCAACAAACTCCCCAACAGCCAAGGCGCAATTTGTCGCCTGCGGCGTTGCGAAATACCGTCACCCTTCGACTGGCGGATGCGGCTCTGGAGGAGGTTTTGACCGCACTCTTCAAGGGGCAAATTCAGGAGGAACCGTTTTATGATTCGCAAGAAGTACACCTGCTTACAACTGACGAATACCTGTATCCGTGTTGTCCGCCTGCGATGCCGTCACGGAAAGTGGGAGGTCACCCGAAAAGGTGAGAAGCCGCTGCACGTATCGAAAGAGAAGGGCGATCCCTTTCATCACCCCAATCTGGCTCAAACCGTCCGGGAGCTCTTGATGGAGTTATCGGTGCGGCAGAAACGGGTACTCCTCTCGATTCCCGGCGATGGGGTCCTTCTCAAATGCTCTCAGATCCCGGCCTTTGAGCACGCAGATGCTTCCCTGCGAATCCAGGCGATTGAAGCCGACCTGCCGAACCAGATCTCCCTGGCGCTTGAAGAGGCGGCTTACGATTGGACGATAGTGAACCCGACTCAGGCGGCGCCCAACCTGCTGACGGTCTGGACGCGAAAAGAGTCGTTGGTTTCGTTGATTTCTCAACTGAAAGCGGTCGACATCACCCCGTTGTCCGTGGTGCCGTCATCGATCCATTTCGCCAATCAGCTTCTCTCTCTGGCCTCATCATCGCAGAAAATCTGCGGCATTCAGACCGACGGACGCGAGGTCGATCTGGTTGTCATTGAAGACGGGCAACTGATTGGCGGCCGGAGTTTCCTCCTTGACACGAACCTCTGGCAAACGCTAAAACGCAGTCTTGCGCCATACCAGGCAGATCTTCAACGAATTGTCCTGTTTCATCCAACGTCTTCTGATCGGCTCACACCAGAGCAGGTCCAGCGGCATCTGGGCATTGCGTGTGAGATTCACTCAACGGGCGATAACTGGGCCGGCGCTTTACTGAATGGCTATCTGGGCGACAGTGGCGGCATCTCGATAAATCTGCTCAAGCCAATTCTCCGGCAGGAAGATGAAAGCCGCCGGCAGCGGCAACGCCATCAGGCCAAACGTGTGGCGCCCATCGCGGTGGCAATTGGCTTAATGTTGGGCAATCTGGGTGTGTGGCACGGGAGTGAGGCGACACGATTGCAGATCGAACAGTTGCAACAGGTCGAGGAGAGGGCCAATCGGCTAAAGGCTCAGAGAACATCCATGCACAGAAAAAAGGAGACCCTAAAAAAGCAACTGGCGGCGTTGGCGTGGGGTGCGCGCGATTTCCCGCCTCTGGCGGAGCGCTTGGTAAAGATTGCGGCGGCGATTCCAAAGCCAGTGCGGTTGACCGAGATCCGGACGCTTGAACCGCCGCGGAGTCTGAAAAATCCATGGATTTCGATGCCCGCGAGACGTTGCTGTTGGTTGGGCGGGCTCACTCCCAGGAGGAGATTGATGCGTTTCGGGTCACGCTGACTTCTCGATTCGCGACACGGGAAAGCTAGAAACGGAGGGCTTTTTATGGTACGAACGCCTTTTCTGTGGGGAGTGGTCCTGGTGTTATTCTTCGGGCTTGTGGTGCAATTGTCGATGTGGCGAGAAAAACACGAGACGAAAAAACGCCTCTCCCGTCCGGAGCAGATAACATCAATCCTCGAAGCACATCGGCAGTTCAACAGGGAGATCGACGACGCGAACGACAGACGGCAATGGCTCGAACGTGCGATGCTCTGGGGCCAGCCGGCGCAGATTCTGCCGGTACTGGGAAAAGCCGCAAACCGGTTGTCGGTCAAGTTGGTTGGCGTCGAGGAACTTTCCCCAAAGTCCAGCGCTGGCTATCAGTCGCTACCTCTGCACCTGACCTTCTCGGGGGACTACGCGGGATTTTCTGCGTTATTGGGGGTGGTTGAAAAAATCATCCCGCCCATACGAATCGATGGTGTGCGGCTTTACCAGCGGCAGCGGTATCCAGACACATTGTGGATGAGCTTTATCGTCGCTCCAATGCACCGGGAAGATGCCGGTGAGAGACGTCGCGAGATTGAGATGCCCGCGTCCGCTCCGCTGAGGATTGAGCGGGATCCATTTGCACTTAGGGTTGACGCGGTTCCCACGACGCCGATGCCGGCGCCTTCAAACGAAGGAAATCTCGTACGGTTCGTCGTCCACTTCCCTCGGCAATATTGGCAGCGACAGACACGGCGGCACGTTGCATCTGATCTGTAAGCCGATACCGTTGGTGCTGCGGAAACGACTCGGTAACCTGATAGACGCCAACCGCTAGGTCGTCAGCCTTCTGCCATGCTAAAATGTCGAAAAACCCAGGCAGATGTCTCACCTCCTTTCTAAATGGGTTGAGAAAGTTGATGGCGGGCGACCGCCGCGAGATGTTCGGATTCTTTGTATTGAGTCTCGTTTTTCCAAATCGCGAAGATGACTTTCAGCCAGAGATTGGCGAGACACCGCAACGCATGAGCACCACTTTTGCCCTCTTTTCGCTTCTTGGCAAAATACGCTTTTGCCCACGCGCTGGTTCTCATAGAAGCGAGCGCCATCTGGTGAAGCGCTGTTCGCATGGATTTATGACACGCTCTTCTGAAATGAACACTTCTGTTCTGGCCAGAACTCTTGGTATAAGGAGCGGTTCCAAAAAGCGATTGTAGCTCCGCGGCAGTGGCAAATCTCAGCCGACAAGTCCCGATAGCAACGAGCAACTTCGCACCGAGGATAAGAAAAACCCCGGGAAGGCTTTTGAAACGGTCGAAATCATCAAAGTCGCAAAGGATAGCCTCGATTCGCTCTTGATAGAGATTCAGGGCTTCGATAAGCGAAGAAAGTTGAGACACAAGGGTTTGGGCAAGCAACGATTTTGCGGAAATCACATCATTGTCAATCGGCATTGGTTTCTGTTTCATCGCTGAAAAGAAACGCTCTCGCGCCTTCGGATGGTAGACATGCTTCTCATTGAGAAATGCTTCCCACTGCGCTTCGGTTTTCCGAGCCATCAGATACTCGACGACCAGTTGATGAGGCGATTCGATGGCAGCCATCAGATGCTCGTTATCTGAAGCAGACTTTAACACATCACTCAGCATCTGTGCCCAGCCATCTTCTTTATTATCAACACGTCCTCTTTGGATTACATTTCCAGACTCAGACAGTAAACAGAAGTCCAGATGTTTTTCTGCCCAATCGATTCCCAAAGACCACATAGGGTATCTCCTTTGTCGACAACGATTTGGTCAAGGGGAGCATCTAAGCTCATATCGGTCTTTTGTGACAGCTTACTATTGAATGTTGACCCCAAAAGCAACGGGAGGGACTGTCTGAGGGCGGTCTTTGTGACAAGCCGGGCATGGTCCTCTCCCGCCGTTGACCGAATCTAACAACCCCGCATCTGGTCGCTGGTTTCTGATGTCTGAGTCGGTTGGTGATTCACTTCTATACTAACATATGAGCCGGGTAATTTATCCCGAGCACCCTCAGACGGGCAACTTGTCCTGAGCCCCAAAGGATTCCACCTTGGAGGGACAAGTACCCTCCCTCGCAGCTTACCTCGAAGCTCCCCCTCCAAGTTCGGGGCAAGCTCCTCGAAGCTCGGCACAGGCGCGACAGGCGGCACAGGCAGCACAAGTTTCCTTACAGTCACTTTCAGTCACTTTCAGTCACTGCCTGACCAGGCGAGATACCCGCTGTCTCAATGTGCCGTTAAACCGCTCGATATGATTGGTAATGCGCAAGAGCTTGTTGACGACCCGATGTTGCTTGTCCGGAATGACGCCCTCGTATGCTTGCCATCCGTCTGTATAGAAAGTCGCATGGTTCCTGTAATTTTGTGGTATTGACTTCCAAAGGGCTTTGGCACTTTGACGACTCCGGTCTCCGACGTGGAATGCGACGAAAAGCCGGCTTTTGACTACCAGAGCCATCCCTCTCCACGGCTTGTTTGCTTTCTGACCGACGAAACTCAGCATCTCATCGATTTCTGATTCGAGTGTATAGATGATGAGTCGATCCGTTTCTGCTTTGACCTGGCAGTTTCAGTCATCGGGCAAGTGTTGATAAAAGTCGGTGATAAAGCCCAGTAGCCAGCGAAGACTCACGCCCTCCACGCGACAGATTCCCCGTAACGGTCCTCTCTCCAGAAGTCGCTTCCGTCTCCGCTCCCTTTTGGCGTCAGAAATGAGAATCGGTTCCGGATGGTCGACGAATTGCCGTCCGCATTCGTGCAAGAGTGATTCGGCTTGCCGTTGTGCGTCTGACCGTTGTTTTGGGTATGGGTACGTTTGCAGTTGGGACAACGTCTGCTCATGGTTGGCTCCTTGGCTCTCATTTTCTCAGTCCAAGAGGATAACCATGATTCGGTTTTCTGTCAACCACATTTCAGAGCATTACATGTAGCGCACTACCTCATTTTATTCGACACCGCAACGTTTTCACGACAGCGAAAACTTCCGGTCGCGTTATTTGCTTTGGTTTCAGGCAGGCGTCCTTTGTGAACGTTATCAAGCACAAACGTCAAGAGACCGCACTTTGGATTCTGACAGAGATACCGGTGCCATTCCTCTAGGCATCGATCTGCACCTCAGCCGGATAGCGTGTGGAAATGACAGGAGCGACCCGCTCTCTCTGCTGCCGATCCAAGGTGATAAGCGTGCTGCCAAACCGTTGAGCAACAGTTGCATAAACCGCATCGCTGCCACGCAGGCGGTATTGTGCGGCGATGTCAGCGGCTTGTTGAGCCAGCTTGATGTCCATCGGGATAAATATCAGATGCGGGAGGCGACTTAACGCGGACACAAACTGTTGCGCCAGTTGAGTATCCTGTCGGCCCCGGCCGATAGCGGCAGCGGTCTCAGGCAACAACAGGGTGGGTACGACAATCGGGATGGATCGGCTTTGTAGTTCGGCCAAGAGTTTATGGCTCACCTCGTGCCCAACCTCATAAGGGTTGAAGGCATTGAGGAACACACTGGCATCAACCGTGTAGATTTTGTCCACCTGTGTTTCCTCCGGCGTCAACGTCGCATTTCGGACAATAACACAGCGCTCGTTTGAGACGAACGCCATTGGCTTCCGATTTCTTTGCCCAAACGGGTCAATTCATCCCATGCGGGTGTTTCAGATGCTTCAGTCATCATGGCTGTTGTATTGGAATCCACCTTGTCCAAGGGGATTAGCAGGGCAACCGGTTGTCGTCGATACGTAATCACATAGCGAGCATCTCGCTCGCGAACGTCTCGGATAATTTCCGTTGCGTGGGTTTTCAAATCTCGTACACCGATGTCGGGCATGATTAAGCTCCTTTGTCCGAAAAATGTGGTTCTTAATGTGACCACATAATACATCATTTGGAACCGATTATCAAGAATAAAGCCGGCACAAGCCCGCCGGCGATCCGCTTTCCCCATCCACCATTGTTAATACCTTGTTTTCGCGCCAATAAGCGGGTAATACCATTTTCAGTTAGAAGTGAGACGATTCGTTCTTGTCATTCTGAACGGAGCGCAGCGGAGTGAAGAATCTATTGTTGGCTTTATGATTGCCGTCCTGAGATTCTTCGCCTTGCTCAGAATGACATAAGCCTATGCCGGAATAGTCTCATTTGAAACGAAACGTGGTATGATAGGGAATCCACGTCTCCGGGTTGAAGGGGTTGGGGTAGTTGGACAGCAGCTTCGTTTCCGTTACCATCGGCTCGCGTCGAGACAGCCACGCCCGCAGGACGTCAATGGCAATCACCACGCCTTGCGATGGGTTAGGCAGCCCTTC
>JAPUIP010000363.1 GCA_027296925.1 Candidatus Poribacteria bacterium
CCCGTCTCTTGGGCCGAAGTTGGCGTTCAGGTCCGTGGTAAATATGAGCTGAATCCAACATCCAAATTGAACTATGCTGTCTTCTTGGTCAACGGTCTGCAGGGCGACGAGGGTGCAGGTATCCGTGGAGCGAGAAACAACGTTCGCGATAAGAAAGACGGCGACAAAGCTGTTGGTGGACGAGTCGGCATTGACCTGGCACAAGGAGTTGAACTGGGTGTGTCTGGCTATTCAGGCATCTATACTGAGGATGGCGAACATCGCCTCACCATTGTGGATGCGGATGCCTCTTTCAGTCACGAGGGGTTATTACTTCGTAGCGAGTTTATGATGGCAAAGCAGGAAACCTCGAAGGACGACTTGACCAAATGGGGATTTTATGGGCAAGCGAGTTATAGATTCCTCGACAAGTATGAGCCAGTTGTCCGCTATGATCAGATTGAACTTGATGGCAAAGAAGAGGATGATCGCTGGCGTGTCACAGTCGGTGTGAATTACTATGCGACTGATAACTTGGTGGCAAAGGTGAACCTTGAACACATCGACAATGGCGGCGATGAAGATAAAGATGATGATCTCATCGGCGTCTCCTTGGCGCTAGGATTCTGAAAAGAATAGATCAAACAGGAACTTGGAGGAACCCAATCTGCTCTCACATAAAGAGCAAGGACCTGATTGACTGACAAAACTTCTGAGCCTCCTTATGGGCACCCAAGTTTTGTCAGTCAACTACGTAATGCATCGTTGCCCAACACAAAAAGGGGAGATTATTATGAATCGTAGACTTTCAATCACAACCTTAAAAGTCGCTTTCCTTTTCATCTTCATAATTGGAAATACCCAACTTTATGCAGCATCGAAGGATGCCCCACCTAAAATCGTAGCCGTACTGATTGTCAAGCTGATCGCGTTTGACAAGAAGATCGGTGGAAGTGCAAAAGATCTCACCATCTACGTCATGGGTGCGCCAAACGTCGCGAAGGCATTAGAAAAAGGTATTGGTAAGAAGATAGGAAAAGCAACATTAAAAAATGTCGTGCAAGGGGATGGGCTTCCTGAGAATAAGCCTGACGTGTTCTACGTTGGGGATGCTTCAAAGGTAGATGAGGCATCCAATTATACGCGATCCAACAAGGTCCTGAGCGTGACGGGAATCGTGGAGTTAATCCCCAAAGGAATCTCTCTCGGAATGGGCGTCGGCGATGATGGCAAACCCAAGATCCTTCTGAACCTTACCGCCGCGAAATCTGAAGGAATCGATTGGAATCCAGCCATCCTGAAAGTGGCTTCGGAAGTCATAAAATGAAATGGGGCGGTCAATGAAACTGTAGGCGTCGTGTAGCGAGACACGAACCGCTTGTTATCTTTGGACAATGTACAGATAACCTCAAGGAGAAGAGGAAGCATATGAACGGCGTATCCAGGTATATCAACCAATTGTCAATCAAATTCAAAATCACATCGTTAATCATTATTATCGGTGTGATTTTCAGTTTTCTTTTAGCTTTTTTTTCGCCCTACCAGGCGAAAGGACTCGGTAGGGAGATTCTACATAAAGATGCCGTGTTTATCGCCAATCTTCTCGCAGAAAACCTGGCGTTGGGAATGCAGACAATGATACTGGATGACGGCGCCACACTGGAGCAAACGCTGGATTTACTGAAAAAGGACAGTGATGATGGCGAATCCACAATCACAAAAGTCAAAGTCTTTGATCCGGACATAGCATTTGTGACAGGGCTCAATACAGAGTCCAGTGAGACAACCCAGTATAGATCCGTGAAGGAACGGCTCATTGAAGACCGTGATAAAATCTTGAAAGTTTGGTCTCCGATGTATGATTCAGACAAGAATATCCTGGGGTATGTGGAGATCGATTTCTCGAAGCACTTTCTAAACAGTCGTATAGCGCGGAATTCCCAGGTTGCGTTATTTATTGCGTTAATCGCATTTGTCGCCACGCTACTCCTTGGCATTTTCATTATGCGGGGAATCGTTAGACCTATCAAGCAAGTCGTCTATGCGCTTAAGGATATCGCGCAAGGTGAAGGCGATTTGACAAAGCACATCGAAACCAGTGCGCAAGATGAGATTGGTGAACTCGCACGCTGGTTCAACACGTTTATTGAAAAGCTACACGACATCATCAGTCAGACGGCCCGAACTACGACATGGGTGGCATCCGCGGCGACAGAGATGTCATCAACCGCCGAAGAGATTGCCGCGAGTTCTGAGCAAACCTCGGCGCAGATAGGTACGGTGGCGGCTTCGACCGACGAATTGTCCGCCACAGCAGCGGAGATCGCCCAAAACTGTGCGGACGCTGTGCAGGAGGCAGAGACAGCCATTGGCGCCGCTGAGAATGGACGGGAGATTGTTCAGCAAACTGTGTCTGGGATGGATCAGATTGCCTTGCGGGTCCGGGAATCGGCACGGACCATCGGAGCGCTTCAGGAAAGTTCTGAGAAGATTGGGGAGATCCTCAGCGTCATCGATGACATCGCCGATCAGACCAACCTTCTTGCCCTCAACGCTGCCATTGAAGCCGCCCGTGCCGGGGAACAGGGACGCGGTTTTGCTGTGGTGGCCGATGAAGTCCGGAAGCTTGCCGAAAGCACTGCCCAGTCGACGCAGGAAATTGCGAGCATGATTAAGACCATGCAGGCGGAGACAGCGCACGCCGTGACGTCGATGGAGCAGGGCGTACAGGATGTGGAAAACGGCACGCAACTCACCGCGCAAGCGGGAGAAGCATTAGAGACAATTGCGCAACAGATTGCCGCGGTCACGGATGTGATTCGACAGGTAGCGACAGCCGCCGAAGAGCAGACCGCGACCACGGGCGAGATTACCGAAAACATCCAGCAGATCGCCAGTGTGACGCAGCAATCGGCAGAAGGGGCGCAACAGTCTGTGAAAGCGGCGGCGGAGTTAGCGGGACTTTCCACGCAACTACAACAACTGGTCGGGCAATTTAAGGTAGAACAGAATGGGCAGGTCCAGTCTCATGCGTTGGTGAGCCAGCCGGTTGAGGCTGCCGGCGTTTTGAGTTAATTCCATAAGTATTTCATCCGCCATCCCCACATTGCTTTCCTCAAGGTGGCTATCTTCCAACGGTGGGTTTGGTCATTTTAAGTACTCAGAGCGCATCGAAGAATCTCTTCAACGGGGATTCTTCGATGCGCTCTATTATTTTGACTCTGGTAAATTAGCGCCAATGACCCACAAATCAGCAAAGCCCCCACAGAGGGAAATCGGTCGAATAGTATTTCTGGCAATCTCCCCCTTTGGCAAAGGGGGCCGGGGGATTCCCTGATCTGAAAATTTCCCTCAATCTCCCTTATTTTCTCGTTCTCACGCTCTGCGTCCTTAACTCAATGGGCCACGGCTTGACAACCGAAACAGACCGGAGGCAATCGTGCCGGACAACCGGGCCGGGTTGAATCCTTCTGTTGCTTCAAAACCTCTCCCAAATCGACTTTAGCTGAATCTGGTCACATCCGTGTGATATACTTATGGTAGCGCCGTTCTTCAGCGCAATGCCAATCCCACCTGTTTTCTGTAACAGGGCGCCTACCATAAAGGACTGTCCATGACGCCAGTATTCATTTCCCTGATTTTACTCTCCGCCTTTTTGCACGCCCTGTGGAACTACTACGGTAAATCCAGTCACTCACCCCAACTCTTCTTCTTCTGGATCGGGCTCTTTACAACGGGTGTGGCGGTCGTTGCCTTTGCCATTCAACTGCCCACCGTCCCGCCATCGGTTTGGATCTATATTATCGCGTCGGGTGCAGTCCACTTTTTCTACTGGTGTGCCCTCAGCCAAGCTTACACGCTCGGCGAGATTTCTTATGTCTATCCGATTGCGAGATCTGCGCCCGGATTTATTCCCGTATTCGCCTTTCTGTTTTTGGGTGAACGGATGCCGGTACAGGGGCTGATTGGCATCTTTTGTGTCGTGTTCTCAATCTACCTGCTTCAGCAGCGGGGAGGTGGGCAGACATTTAAGGAACTCATCCGGTACATGCGGCAGCCAGACTCCGTCTGGGCATTTGCAACGCTTGGGACAGTCATCCTGTATTCACTGATTGATAAGGCGGGAATGGCGGAATTTCACGCACATTCGACCCAACCGCCGGTGTGGCGAGCGATGACCTACTACTTAACGGAAGGGGTCATTGCGCTGACATTCTACGGCCTCTATATCGTGTTGCGTTTTCCGCGGCAGGAAATCACGAAGATTGGGCGTCGAGAATGGAAGGCGATTATCGCAACCGGGGCGCTGGCAATGATCTCTTACACGCTCATCCTTTATGTGTATATGACGCAAAAGGTGAGTTATGTGGTCGCACTCCGGCAATGCTCGGTGATCTTCGCCGTGCTCATCGGGACCTATGTGCTAAAGGAATCGCAGGCGAAGCTACGATTTGCAGCCTCCGCAGTGATGGTCATCGGCATGCTGCTGATTTCAACGGCTTAAATCAGATGCAGCCAATCGTGTAGCAGGAAATCAATGCGGTGGATCAGCAGCGAGACACGCCCCAT
>JAPUIP010000364.1 GCA_027296925.1 Candidatus Poribacteria bacterium
TGTGCGCTCAGTTACTACCTTGAACGGGCAGGCATTATGACCACAGGTATCAGCCTGGTGCGGGAGAATGTCGAAAGCATGCAACCACCGAGATCACTCTGGGTGAGCTTCCCTCTGGGACGCCCGCTCGGTGTCCCTAACGACGTTGAATTTCAACATCGCGTCATCGCAGCCGCATTAGAATTGCTCAAGCGTGACCATGGACCGGTGCTTGAAGACTATCCGGAAGACGCTCCAGTTGTGAGCGTTGAGTCAGCAACCGCATGTCCGGTCTCGTTTACCAAAGCCATTGACCAAACGACTTGGCAAGGGCGGCTCTCAGTTGAGCTATCAACATTGAAACCCTGGTACGACCTGGGTCTGCGGCGGCGCGGCGGGCGCACTCTTGTGGGCGTTTCGGACCTGTCCATCGATGAAAACCTCCGCAAGTTGGGTAAATATCTGGATGCGGAACAACTCCCCATCGACGAATTGCGTTGGTTCAAGCGTGCGATCGAAGATGCGAAGGTTTACTACGTGGAAGCTTTGACCGCCCAGCCGGGTAACTATAATAGTGCCCAGGTGTACGACACAATATGGCATGACACTGAACTCGGCGCAGGACTTGCGGAATTCTACGAAGCATTTCGTGCACACCCCAAACTAAGTCTATTCGCACGAATAGTTCTTCCTCGCGAAGCCGTAGGCGGCTCAACCGGCGAAGAGACCGGGTTAACCTTTACCAGCTCTGAATGAACGGAGAAACATCGTCATGACCCAGATTACACCGATCAATCCGACATTCGTCGCCGATGTCAACGGCGTCGACCTGCGCAACCTCACGGAAGACGAGTTTACCCGCATCTACCAGGCCTGGCTTGAATTCGGCGTGCTCCGTCTGCGCAAGCAGCCGTTGAACGAAGACGAGTTGCAGGTGTTCAGCGCACGGTTTGGGCCGCTGGAGGAAATTCCAATGGGGCGATTGCCCGAAGCGGCGCGAAAAAAGATCAAAAACCGCTATGTCACGCAACTCTCTAACATCATTGTGGACGGAAACCCCATCGGTGGCCTGGGCAACTCCGAAGCGGCCTGGCATTCAGATATGACTTATGTGGAAAACACCCCTCCTGCGAGCGTTCTGCTGGGCATCGAAATTCCCGAACAGGGCGGAGATACCTACTTCGCGGACCAGAACGCCGCACATGAGGCAATACCTGACGAGCTCCGGCATCGAGTGAAAGATTTCACCATCAAACATGATGCAGCACACACCAGCGTCGGCAAACTCCGACCAGGTTTCGAACCCTTCGAAGATCCACGAGAAGCGCCAGGGGCAGTCCACCCCATCGTCATGACCCACGATGAAACCGGCAAACACGCCCTGTACCTCGGCCGCCGAGAGTGGGCGTATATTCCTGGATTGTCCCTCGAGGACAGTGAGGCGTTACTGGATGAACTGTGGTCATACGCCGCCCTCGAAGAGAATGTCTGGCGGCAGCAGTGGCAACCCGATGATCTCATCATCTGGGACAACCGCCGGGTGCTGCATCGACGGGATGACTTTGATCAGAATGCACGCCGGTTGATGAAACGTTGTCAGGTGTTAAGCCGCCGTGATGCCTCCAGCTGAGACAGTCTCTTCTTCTATCCCCGATGGGCGCCGAGAACGCACCGTATCCACTCGGCGAAGAATTCTCGACAGCACGCGCGGACTGATACTCTCAGGTGATTTCAATCCAACCGCGAGTGCCATCGCCGACCACGCGGGTATCACCAGGCGCACCCTCTTTCGACACTTTCCCGATATGGAAACACTGCACCGGGAGATCATCCTCGATGCACAACGTTACGCACAAGCGGTCATGGATGAACCCTTTCCTTCACACCTTAAAGAGGACCTCAAAGAAGACCTTCAGGAGGACTTCAGCACGGCGGATCGCAAGCTTGGTCTTTTGCAGATTGTAATCGAGCGAAGGGTCCGCATATACGAATACCTGCTCCCCTTGCACGTTTCCTCCCTCTACCAACGATATCGCTCAAGCGCGACCGAACAAGCTATTGGTGCCACCGTTCGGAGACGGCGAAAGCGCTTGAAAGAAATTCTTCCTAACCAAATGGTGGCGGATGCACTGTTGTTCGAGTCAGTGGACGGGATATTGAGCATCGAATTCTGGATCAGTTTGCGGCAAGACCAACAACTTTCTGTCGCACGAGCAACACTGGTTCTGCAATATGCCGTAACGCAGATGATAAGCGGAAAGCAAGACTGAGGCAGACCGTGCCATTTGCTCAATCCGGCATATACACACGGTCGGCTACGTACCGGATAAAGAGCGCACGGAACCAATCATTTGGAAGACTCCGGGAGCGTAACGTCTGCTAAGGTCCATGCCCGTCATGTCCCCTGCCGCAGTTGCTGGATCTTCACCTGTTGGGTCGGATCTTGGTCAAAGAGTTCACGAAAACGCACGGCACCAATCGTTGTGATATGGTTACCTTTCCGGGGGTACTTTCTTTCAGCGTATTTGATCCTTTTCTACAACGGTTGAGATGAATCCCCTATGGTTTGAACTCCGCTCGAGCTGGAAATGTCGGTTGTTACCGAAACTATTTTGTAGATAGATATAGGAGGAGTCTTATCGATGAAAAAACTTATGGGGAGTTTATTAGTCACCTCCGCGATTATGTTGTGTCAGGCAGATCTGACTTATGCCGTCGATTCGAGACTTGTAAAACGGTCATCGGCTGAAGTAACGGCTGCACAATACGATAAGGCATCCAGGCTCACCGACAAGGCTGCGGAGTTTGAGAGACAAGCCAGTCTCGCTGACTCTGACAAAGAAAGAACCAAGCAGCTTGCCAAAGCGAAAAAGCAGTACAAAAAGGCAGCCTCACTTTACAAAAAAGTGATGCGCAAGACCTCCAGCTTGCCAGGCATCAGAACAGAACTTGGTCGTGCACTGATAAAAACCGGAAATTATCCGGAGGCACTGTTGGTACTGGAAGAGGCAATTGAACACAATTTTGAAACTACCAGGACAATAGCCTATCGCGTCGAGGCACTCATCGGCGTGGGTCAGCTTAATGAAGCAAAGCTGGCTTATGAGGAACTTACCCTTCTTGATTCACCAGAAGCCGAGGCACTGGCCAGGAGAATCCTGAGTTCGATCAGGAGTGGAGAACTGGCTTCCAGCCAGGAGATTCGTAGCTGGATAGAAGAACATCAACCTGTGACGGGATCATCCACGTAGCTGCCGGTTTTCAGGGATCTGAGCGAAGAAAGAGCAATCTACAAAGTGGAGGGGCCGCACGGATCTGCGGATGTAGGACATCAACCGTCAGTACAAATCGGGCCTATGATCTGCGCGACCCGGTTAACCGATCACCAGGAGCGTATGGCCAAGATCGAGGCCGGTTACGATCCTGAAGAGGATGATTAACAAGATTGAATCTCGAACAGTGATTGCCACCGCTCCACTCGAATCAGCTTAGCTTTTTCGAGAACAATAGCTGTTCTTTCTCGAACCCTTGACGCTCAAAGAACTCGTGGGCGTGCTTGTTCAATGACCAGGAATCAAGTGCAATCTGCGTCACACCATTGGTTTTCGCTTCGTTCTCGACCCATTGAAATAGCGCGGAAGCGGTGCCAAGACGACGTATTGCGGTGT
>JAPUIP010000365.1 GCA_027296925.1 Candidatus Poribacteria bacterium
GTTTTCTGGTCGGATTCGCGGGCGGGGTCACGCTTCAGATGGATACCTCCGCCGTCATTCCGACCTGGGCGGATCGCGCTTGGGATCTGCGTTTGCGCATCCTCGGCACGGAAGGGACGATCGAACAGGAATCGACCTCCCAACCGTCGGGAAAAAAGCGTTCGGGGACGCGCCGCCTGCTTGGTGCCATCTACACCGAAGGCGACGATTTCATTGATGAATTCGATGAACACAGCGATGGCGATTTCAATGCCGAGATTCGCGATTTTGCAGGCGCAATTCGTGGCACAAACCCACCCGACGTTTCTCCTGCCACTGCGCTGATGTTCATGAAATTGCTCGATGCGATCTATCTGAGCGCGGAGACCGGAGAAAAAGTGCGGATTGCCGATTGAGGAGATCAGACCGAATTTAGGATTGAAGCTTCGAGGATTATGACTGAATCCCAGTACGATAGATTTTTTGAAATTATCGCAACGCGATCTGCGTTAATCGATCTCCGGGAAAATGCGGAAGTCGACCTGGCCGAGATTGAACGCCCGATTGACTGGCATCAGCTATTTTGCAATGCAAATCCGGTCGAGATTGAAGTGGGCTGCGGCAGAGGGCGTTTCCTGCTTGAATCGGCGAAGCGATACCCGGAGATCAACTACGTCGGGCTCGAACGGGCGCGGAAATACGCCGACCGGACGCGGGAACGTTTCATCAAACATATCAGACATACAGCGCTAACCCTCGGTGAACGACATACCCCAGACTTTGCAAATATGCGACTGGTTTGGAGTGATGCCGCCTATTTTATCGATCGCTATGTCGCCGATGGCTCCGTTCAGGCATATCATGTCTACTTTCCAGATCCGTGGCCCAGAAAACGCCATCGAAAACGTCGGCTCTTTCGCAACGAAGTCTGGCTGCGTGGACTGACTCGGACGCTTGATCCAAACGGCGGATGCCTCCATATCGCCACCGATTACGCGGAGTATTTCTACGAGATCCACTACAAACTGACTGAATTGCCTTTGGTTTACGTGCCTCCGGATTCAATTCAAATAGAGCATATCCAAACGAACTTTGAAATGAAATACCGTACTGCGGGCCGGAAAATCTATCGCGCCGTGTATCAACTGAACGGATAACAACGGTTCACAGGACATTGATCTTCCCGGTCCGCTTATAGCCGGCCAGCAGCTTGCGCACTTGTCGTCGAAGCTTCTGGTCGGGGTCGTTGTGCATGACTTCAATCGCTTGCACAACCTCCCCTTCTCTCGACCTGGGGGAACCATCGCAGAGGACATGGAGCACATTTCGGCGGACCCTCACGTCTTCGTCGGATGCCATTTCCAGCAGTCGATCCCAGGCGACCTCGCTATTGAACTTGAGCTCACAGGGACAAAGCTCCCGAACCGCTTCTCTTCGAACATTCGCATCCGGGTGCTTCGTCTGTCCCAGTAAGAAATCAATATCTTCTCGTTGCATCTCTATCCCTCCATTTTCCTAATTTTTTTATTGAACCCTCCTTTTGCGAAAATATTCAGATCTATTCAACACCGCGTCAAGCTACAACTCACCAATGCCCAACACGGTGTTCTTCGCTTCGAGGCTGCGGATACCGGAATAATGATACACGCAAGCGACCTCTTTCCCATCGGCAACAATTGGGGTCGGCTGCTCAAGAACAAAGTCAGCAAAATGGGGGGCGTTGAAGGCGACATAAGCGAGACTGAACGCCTCAATCTGCCGATCGTAACGCTTCGACAGATCTGGAAACAGAACAATCCCTGTATCCACCTGATAAATACATCGCGCTTCATCGATATTCATCGTTTTCACCGGACACTCGATAATCGCGCGCATCTGTGTGTTGGTATCCCATATCTCTGTTTGCGTCACGATGGGGAGACACTTCCGCGTTGCGAGCAGGATTTTCTCGTTGCTATCGAGGATCTGAACAGGATTGGCTTCCTGAACTTCAAGCAGCGTCCCGCCCCACCAGGATTTCGTCTCCCGATACTCGGCGTAGTTATCATTGTGGTAGGCGTGCCGCCTGAATACCACCGAATATTCTTCACCGAAAACGGGGAGAAAGTCATAGTTCACTTCATGGAAGAGATTTCTCTCCGCAAAGGTGTGCTCACTCTTACACGAACCGCACTGGTAATAATCGGCGATGCTCCCATCCGTATCGTCAATCAGGCGGCACCGAGATTCAACCCAAAATCGCGGCGCATTGCCGTCCCCAACCGTGCAGATAAATGACTTCCCGTAATCCAGACAATTCATCAGAGGTTTCCTTTCTCTATAACATTTTCTTAGATTTATACGACTTTTTCAGTTAACAAGGAAGCGGTGAAAAATGGTAGAATGTCACTTTCCTAAACCCAATTGAGGAAAGTGTAATGATTGTTCCCATTGTTAAGATTCCAGCTTCGATTGCTGATGGATTGTCGATATACAGAGGTCTTTTTCCACGTCGCGAGACGTATGATCACATTCAACAATACTGCACGGGCTTAGTGGTGCTTGAGAAACCTTCGATAAAAAGGGCAACCGCCCTTACAGGATTCCCTTCGGTCACTACAACTGTGAGACATTTAACGCTACACTTGAGGCAGAGACTTTCAAACCCATTACCGTTGTTCTCGGCCACCAAGAGAAGACCCGCTGGGTATTCAGTTGTACAGTCCGCCGCCGGCGCTATGGCAAAGTCCGTTTG
>JAPUIP010000366.1 GCA_027296925.1 Candidatus Poribacteria bacterium
CTTCACTTCCGTTGCCCCGTGCGAGAATTTGACAGTTGCGTTAACACCGTTATCTGTGAGATAGGCTTTTGTCGTCTCAACCAATTCGGTGAAAACGACTTTCCCCTCGAGATCCGCGATCGACCGGATCGGGGAATCTTCCGCGACAGCCACAACCCATCGCGTTGGTTGCGTTGTCTGCTTGCTATAGGTAAGTGCTGCGATTTCTAGCACGTCGGCTTTGCATTCACCTACCCAGTCACGTCCTGCTAAACCGACATCGATTGCCCCTCGCTCGACGTAGAGTGCCATCTCCTGTGGACGGAGGAGCATCACCTCGATCTCGTCGTCGTCGATGCGTGGATAGTATGACCGGCTGCTGAGGGTGATGTTGTATCCGGCTTTTTTGAAAAGGTTGATGGTGGAATCCTGCAGCGACCCTTTGGGAATCCCAAGTTTGAGTATGCTCATCGGTTTCTACTTTAATGCCTCCTGTATTACGACAAATTCATTACAGTTCTGCTGATTTTGGAGGGTATAATAACATACTTGATTTGCATTGTCAAAAGTGAAAACGTAAGCAGAGCCATCGGAAATTTCGGGGCCGAATCGATCCCAAAATTATCCGTGTCAGCCGCATTTTTGGGAGGGGAATGATGAAAGCGCAAAATGCAGAGAGGATTAAAACATCTGTCCGTGAACACTACACGGATCTGGTCAAAAGTGGGAAATCGTGCTGTTCGGGTACAGGACTCAATATCGAAGCAGTATGGAAGGGCAAATTTACAGCGAAGAGCGGCTACACCGAAGGGCAGCTTTCCAGCATTCCCGCCGATGCGGCTGAACATGCGTTCGGCTGTGGCAATCCGCTCGAATATGCGGAGGTTCGCGAGGGTGATGTTGTGCTTGATCTCGGTTCGGGAGCGGGAATTGATGTGTTACTCGCAGCGCAGCTTGTCGGTGAGAGCGGCAGGGCAATCGGTATCGACATGACGTCCGAGATGATTGACAAAGCGCAAGAGAATGCGGCGGAAGCAGGCGCGAACAACACCGAGTTTCGTTTAGGCGAGATTGAGTTGATGCCGGTTGAAGATGCATGTGTCGATTGGATCATCTCCAACTGCGTGATCAACCTGTCCCCTGACAAAGATCAGGTTTTTCGGGAGGCGTATCGTGTCCTCAAACCGGGCGGGCAGTTATTGGTTTCGGACATCGTCGCAAGCCATCTGCCGAGATGGGCGAGATCGGCGATTGGCATGTGGGTGAGTTGTATATCGGGAGCCTTGCCAGAAGACCGGTATCTGGATTCGATACGCCGGGCGGGATTTGAGGCGGTCGAGGTTCTTAGCAAATCTGCCTACGCAAAAGTTGGGAAGGCAGAGGTTGCTAGTGTCAAAGTCAAGGCAGTTAAGCCGGTGAGATCAGTTTAGTACGTTCGAGAAATACCTTCTGCTTCTGTTGTCCTCTTAGAGCCATGGAATCACACGGAAGGTTTCTCGTCAATTTTCTGTGTGTTGCTGTGACTCAATACAAAAACGAAAAATCATTGATATTTTAGTGCCCTTGTCCTACAATATTTGCGGGTTGAGAAGATGAGGCTCGCACACCGTGAAAATGAATGAGGAGAAGAGGAACAGGGATGCATATTATCGGACCTAAGCCACAAATTACAGTCGTTCCGACCGTTAGATCCGCCCGCCCACCCGATGCGTATTTAGAACTGTTGACGCAAAATGAACAGGAATTCCAAACGTATGTTCAGCAGGTTGAATCTCAACCGACCTTTCAACGTCTCGTTGAGGATGGGCTCATCCGAAAAATCAACTTTCGTGGACGGATTCCGCGCCATCTGTACGAAGAATTTCAGGATCGACAATTCATGGAGTTCATGCAGGAGTTTGAGATTGAGAAACGCGGTGATTGGCAGCGTGACTTTTTCCGTGAAGACGCGCGTCAGCACGTCAAGACGTTAGCGGTCAAGTACCGTGTGCCACGCGGGCGCCTCCTCCATGCGCTCGAATATTGTCGTCACCTCAAGCGGAGTTGGTCAGGATATGAACAACTCCCGGAACATCTCTTGAGTATTGATGACCCCGAATTCCGCGAACCTCCAACGGCGCAGGCTCCGTTTGAATCGGAGGAGACTTATGAGGAACTTGCCAGACTCATGGAGGAATACGCGATCACGCAGGCGGAATTCGTTGAATATTTCATGGATGCCAACGCTGAGCCAGAATCGATTGCCGACGTGTTAGGAATTCCTCAGAATGTGGTCCGCGAGATCTGCGAACTGGTGGATCGGGTGCAGATTGCGAGTTCAACGCAAGTCACAGTCATCGATACGCCGGCGGCAACGCCATCGAGTTCCCCCTCAGAGTCGGTAGCGATTGTGCGACGATTCAGCGACCCGCCACGCGCGGAGATCCATGTGGCATCGGAGATTGAGTACAATTATCGTTACCAGATCCAGGTGTCTGACGATCAGCAAATCGACAAAACAGCGGCTCATCTGCTCGACCAACTGCGGCTTATCAACCAGCGAAAAAGTCTCACTTTCCGTGTGGTGATGTTCATTTATGAATACCAGTACCGTTACCTTGTGAGTGGCAATGAACTCCACCTCAAACCGTTAAGTCAGGCACAGATCTCCAGAGAGTCCGGCGAACACGAATCCACCGTCAGCCGCATTCTACGAGACAAGCGCATTGACACGCCCACCGGTGTCTTTCCCCTGAAGTTTTTCTGCCAGAGTAAGGGAGAGATCATTCACCGTTTGATTGCCATGCGAGAACAGCAGGAGCTAGTGTCGGGCAAGCGAAAAAAGCCTTACAGTGACGCCGAGCTTGCAGAGATCCTTGAACGCGACTACGATACCCGAATCGCTCGCCGAACCGTTACTTATTATCGCAACAAGTTTCAGGAAACGCCAAAGTTCTATACCCGTCGAAGGGGCATCAAGGATGCGAATGATCGAGAGTCAGGGTGAACCGTTCTCTGAATGTTTCGCCCCTACTCGCCAAAAACCTGTGCACTAAACAGGTAAATCTGCGCCTCCGGCTCCTGCCAAGCACTCTCCGATAACTCCGCTTTTCGACAGGTCTGCTGGAGAAGTTGGGTACAGTCCCAGCCGTTCTCCGTCGCGACTTGGGGCAGAAGCAGACCGCTCTGCCGGCCATAACTGATGTACAACCCGTGAAGGCCAATCTCGATCTCTTCGATATGCTCCAGACGTTGAAGCGGCGTCAGTGCGGAAACCTCAAGGTCGATCGCCGGCATTTCCTCGGGGGTCACTCGTTTGAAGCGTGGGTCACAGGTCGCTGCGGCAACGGCAACTTCCGCAACGGTTTCATACAGCGGTTTGTCGGGGACGATATGACCGATGCAACCCCGTAGCTTTCCGCTCTTGTGCAACGTGACAAATGCACCGCGCTTCTGTAACAAACCCACATCCACAACTTGACATTGGGATGGTGCTCTGCTCTCGATATGGGATTCAATTGCGTCTCGCGCGAGCTTTAACAGGAATTGTTGTGATCCAACAGATAGCGCGTTTGGATTTTTGGCTTCCATTCCTTCACCTCTTCTTTCGCCATGTTTTACGCCCGGTGCATCACATTCAACGAGCGTCTTTTCCCCCGGTAGCTCAAACACCAGAAGCGACCGTTTTCATTAATCTTTCTCTATTGACGCCTGCTGGATCGTGTGCTACACTTGAAATCAATGGAAACGCGCGATTTTATATCCCGTATGGAATCAGGAGTTATAGAATGCAAACCAATTTAACTCAGAAACTGTCTGAGGACGAAATTCCCCTTTTTCCGTTACATGTTGTCTTGTTTCCGGGGAGCATTCTGCCTCTTCATATTTTCGAAAAAAGATATCGATTGATGACTCAATTTTGCCTGGACAACGATCTGCCTTTCGGCGTTGTTCTCATTAAAAAGGGACGCGAAGTCGGTGAACATGCTGACCCCCATCTCGTTGGAACCGCTGTCAAAATCATAGAATCTGAGCGGTTAGAAGACGGTCAAATGAACTTGATAACACTCGGACAGTACCGTTTTGAAATTATTAAGATTCGGCGGAATTTACCCTATTTAGTCGGTCAAGTCAGGAAATTAGGAACGGCCGATCCAGGAACATACCAGAACCTTGAAATGCTTTCTGCGAGAGCGGGTCAATTATACCGGTCTTACGAATCGCTATTGGCACAACTGTTTGCTGAGTGGGAAGCCGCAGAAGACATCCCGACTACCCCGCACCACCTGTCCTACCAAATTGGGACACGGCTCCAAATTCCTTTGACCGATAAACAACGGCTGCTGGAAACATCACCGATAGATCAGCTTTTGAGCCGAGAAATCGAACTCCTTGAGCAAGAGAACCAAAAATTGAGAGCCAGCCAGATTGCTCGAAGTGCCCTGGAAAAACGCGATTCACCCGGTGTACCGTCGAGGAAACGCGCTTCTCTGAACTGAACGATGGCGATCCTCACCTTTCATTTTTTGCTGCTTCGAGGTCGAGAGAAACGATGCAAAGTCAGTCTGCCCCAAATTGCTCCCCACCATCTAATGCGCTAATCGCGGCACGCGATTTTTTCTATGTCAGCAATTTATTGTCCATGATGCGAATCGGGCTTACTCCATTCCTCTTTTACTGCATTTTTTATGGTCATCAGTTTGCAGCGCTGGGGATAGGCGGTCTGGCGATTCTATCTGATGCACTTGATGGTTACTTTGCGCGACGTTTGAACCAGCAGACCAATCTGGGCAAAATCTTAGATCCAGTTGCTGACAAAATCGCGATCGCCGCCGTCATTCTTGCGATTGTTCTATCCAATCCTGGTTTTCCACTCTGGGCGCTTGGCATTGTGGTTGCGCGAGATGTCTTAATTGTGATTGTGAACATCGTTCTATTTCGTCGAACACAGATCATTGCGCGATCCAATCTGTGGGGCAAAGGCACAACTTTCTTCCTTTCGATTGCGTTGATGCTCTATATCTTAGAGCGTCAAGTATCGATGCCTTTATCTCTGCCGTTCTATGTGCTATGTGTGGGTTTGGTGCTTTCACTGATTTCAAGCTGGAGCTATAGTCGGCTATTGCTCCGCATGCTGCAACAGAGTGAACCCCGGCACCAGAAAGCGATGTAATGGAGTCAGTCCCATGGATCTTGTGCTCAAATAGACGATGCCCCACTTGTCCTACGGTTTTCGGATATGCTATAATGTGTTAAGAATCCAGCCTTAATGTTTACAAGAATGAAGGAAAATCAAGCATGCCCCACATACTCACTGTGCCAGAGATTGCCAATATGATAGGTGTCGACCAGGGGATCATCCAGCGTACCCTTGAACGCCGTGATGAGAACCTTTCGGCTTACCTGCATGAACCGCACCATGATCAGACTGCCGATGCATCGGAAACCGGGGAAGTTCCAAGTTCTCAACCGCAAGGTATTCTCTTGGATGTCGAAGGACTGCCGTTGCTCATCACCAAACTGGCTTTTAACATTCCGACCGCGGACATCATCGAAAATCTCGCTTGCCAGGTGTTACACTTGACACTGCTTGAAGACGAGAAAAAAGACTTGGCACACAAAAACCAGGAACTGCAACGGTTAACTGAGCAACAGCAACGCTACATCAAAGAATTGCAGCAAAAGGTCGAAGTCCTACAGGCCGAAGTAGCGGCGCACGCTGAAGCCGCATCACGCAGAGGGTTAGGAGATTCTTCGCCCCCCGAAAATCCCAAAATACTTGAACCTATTTTCGCTGTTCCGGATGGATGGATTCCAGGATCTGAATCGTTCGAACACCTTGCCACCCATCGGTTCGCGGCGGCTGCTGCCGTTTCAAACAATCCAAGAAGTGCTGACATTCAACCATGAGCATGTCCTCCTGATTCTCCGGTGCGAGAAAATCCCAAAGCAATGAATGCGTTTTGCCGTCGTCAGTTCGTGTTTGCAACGCGAAAGTTCGCTGATTGATGGGCGCCTGATCTGATGCTTCCAGTGCCAATTGATCCGGCGGAATATCTAATGCCACGCCAAGGGCGACCATGTGGACACCGAAGTTCCAGTAGGCATTGAGGTGTTTCTCCTCCGTTGAGGTTTTTAAGAATTTAGCATCGGCGGAAACTGGATGGCCAGGCAATTGGTTGAGTTGTTGAAAGCCCGTCGAGTAGCAGAGCGTGTGACCAACCATGAAGACGCAATCGGAAGCATCGGCAAGCGCAGCCAGATCCTTCGCTTCTGCTGACGAGAGCGCGATTGGCTTTTCGAGAAATAACGCTTTCTTTGCGGCGAGAATACGGTGACCAAATTCCGCGTGTGTTTCCGATGGCGTTGCAACGACCACCGCATCACTTTCTTCGATCAACGCATCAATATCCTCCGTGAAATGCAAATTCAGCGATTCCAACGTCTCCCGGTTCTGATGTCCGTAAACGAGATGCAAGCCGCCAAGTTGATGGAATTTCTGAACTAAGATCTTGCCCCAGGTTCCTGTGCCAATCATTGAGATTCTTGGATTCATACCTTTTGTACTCCCTCTTTTTCATTCGTATGCCTACCGCCCAATTATAGCATTGTTTCGCCGGCTTATCTACACTTTTGGGAGTCATCACAATGACAAAACCGCGTCGGAATCAACTGATTGCCATTGCATCGCTAGCCGTTGGTTTGGCCCTTCTCTATCAGCCGAATTCAACTTTGCTCAAGGGCGTCGCGTTACCGCTACTGGTGATTTCCGCAATCTTATCAGCAATCTCGTTTTCCAATAAGCGAATCACCGAAGTAATCGCCGGACTGGGATTGATTGTCGGCGTCGGATTTCTTTATTTGCCCGTTCCCCCGGTTCTACGCGGTTCTGCTTTCCATCTACTTTCCGCGAGTGCAATTGCTTTCGGCATGACAACAACGCGAAAACGGTTAGCGGAGATTATGGCTGCACTGATTGTAATTACCGGGCTTGCTTTTCTTTATCAACCCGTCAACGCCCTGCTACAGGGTACCGGACTTCATCTCATTTTGACGGGCATGATTGCGCTTGCAATTGTATCCCCGCGAAAACTGCTGATCGAGCGTGTCTCGATTGGTGCAATTGCCATTGGATTAGTTTGCCTTTGCCAACCCTTTGTCATCTTACTTTACCAGACCGGTTTCCAAATCCTGCTGGGTGGCTTAACCGGGTTTATCGTCGTTTCCCATAGATAAGACAAACACACAGACACGAGGAGGTACTTACTATGACCAATCAACGACCGTTTCTCAAATCACTGACCGATCTGACAGCAAATGTTTTGGTCGGCGCTGATACCAATGGCAGCGTTAGAGAGCAGTCCAGAGATCGTTTAGGAGAGTTGTTGCCAACCCGCCTCCTGGGGCGTACAGGCGAGGCCGTAACGATGCTTGGCGTCGGGGGCTGGCATATCGGTCGGATGAGCGAAGAACGTGAGGCGCAAGCAACAATAGAAGCCGCACTCGAAGGTGGGGTTCGATTCTTCGATACGGCAGAGGCCTATCAAAACGGAGGCAGCGAGAGCCGCTTAGGTCGGTTGCTAACGCCCAAGTACCGCGATGTGGTTTTCCTCATGACGAAAACCACCGCCGTTGATGCCGCTGGAGCAAAGCGTCATCTTGACGACTCACTGCGCCGATTAAACACCGATTACCTGGACCTGTGGCAGGTTCATGCGGTGAGCAACCCTGAAGATGTGGACGAACGCATCCAGAATGGCGTGTTGGAGGTTGTGTCGGAAGCGAAGGCATCCGGCAAGACACGCTATATTGGCTTTACAGGGCATAGTAGCCCGTTGGCACACCGGCGTATGCTTGAAAGGACGGACATCTTCGATACCTGTCAAATGCCCGTGAATCTGGCTGACCCAAGCTACGCCAGCTTTATCAAAGGGGTGATGCCCATCTTGGTTGAACGCAACATCGGTGTGTTAGCCATGAAGACGCTTGCGAACGGCGGTTTCTTCGGCGGCTCTGAACAAGGCGAGCATGGCGACAAGCCACGCGTTGTACCGAATCGCGTAAGCGTTGGTGAGGCGGTTCATTTTGCCTGGTCGCTGCCGATCCGTGTGCTCATCACCGGCGCCGATAGCCCGGCGGGGATAAAAGAGAAGATCTCCCTGGCGCGTTCCTACGTTCAGATGGCTGAAGCACAGTACGAGCCATTGATGGACAAGGTTGCGGACCTCGCAGCGGAAGGGGGCGTTGAGTTTTACAAAGCGTAAGGGGAAATTTCCGTAGGGGTTTGGTCCATCCGCCCCTACTTTTCCGCTATCTTCTTTTTTTTGTGATCGCCCAAATAGAGCACTCCACGCACATACAGAGACCGATTATCCCCGCACAAAGCAGATAGGGACTCTTCACCCCCAACGCGGAATCTGCGAACGCCCCGCCAAGGAATGGTCCGAGTAAGACCCCGCTGCCCAGAATCGCTTCATGCCAACCGCTTTTGTTCCCCTTGTCCGCCTGTTCGTGCAGACTGTAGTACATACTGCTAAAGTAGGTCACAGCGGCACACGCCCCTATAAGGGCAAAGGCGGGCGCCCAGAGAATGGGCTGTTTCAAAAACCATATCCCTATGAATCCGACCCCTGCTAAAGCCTGTGCGCCGACGAGTGGCGTTAACCGGTAATGCCATCGCGTTGAGCGGGGTGTCCCGAACCAGAGAAATATCAATATCTGGACCAGGCCTAAGGTCAGCATCAGATTACCGAATAACTTCGTTGGGATGCCCATTTCTAAAGTCAACTTCGGCGCAAGCTGTTGTAGTACCCCTAGTGCAAACCATGAAGCGAAATTCGCAATCCGCGCAATTTGGAGATAAACGTGGCGTTGCGTGGGAGTTGTCGCCGGCAGCAACGGCTGGCTATCATCAGTCAGATGAGTGTGACTGTTTCTATGTAATTGGTCCTGAAATACGATGACGCACCAGTTGAGGACACTGAATCCGCCCGCAAGGTAGAACGGAATAAACGGATTTGAATCGCGGTAGAGGTGCCCAGAAATAAAGGGGCCAAAGGTAATCCCAACACTCCAAAACAGATTAAAAATCATGAGACGCTCAATGAGACTACCAACCCCTTCACGTTCAGCGAGCCACGCTTCGTAAGCCGGCCAAAAAAGCGCCATACTGGTACCGACGCACGGAAAAGCGATGACAAGATGGAGTTTGCGCTGACAGAATGGGAAGATGAAACTCACGCTTGCGAGTAAAAGGCATGCAGCGGAAAGGAGGTATGTTCGCTTCATCCGATCTGAGAGCCGGCCGAAGGGAACTGCAAGTCCGACAAAGAACGTGGTGCTAATTGCCATGAGGATACCGAGAAATGTTGAAGAGAGGTGCTGGTGGCTGGAATAGAACGAAGCATTCGTGAGGATGCTGCTGAAGCAGAAATCCATCAGGAGGGGAGGCAGGTAAACGCTATATCTTCGCGGCAAGTGGAAGAAGGAGGGAGCGGGCGTATTGGGTTTTGTCAAACGTACGAAAGGGTTCGGAGAGCAGCAGAAACGCTCTATGCCACTTTACTGCTTCCTATTCAAAGAGTTCAGCAACTCGACATTGGAAGCCTTCGACGACCGCTTCGCCATCGAGAATATCTTCGGCTTTCAGGATAGTGAAATCATCGGGAGCGCGGTACACTTCGACCGTGCGCCTTCGGGGATTCACGACCCACACCAGCGAACAGCCCGCTTGTAGCCACTGATCGACCTTTTCGGCAACTGCGGTGTAAGTATCCCCCGGCGAAATGACTTCAACCGCCAGATCCGGGGCCCCCTCCCAGTAGCCGGCTGGAATGCCGTTTTCAGGAATCGAGGATTGACGGACAAATGCAACATCTGGCGCCCGCACGGTATCCGGGTTCTGAGCAATCTTGAATCCGGTTTCGGCGGCGAAAACACAGCCGAGCTTGTTCATTTCAACGTATTGGGCAAGCCGCCATGTGATTCTCACAGCTCTAACGCCATGTTCGCTTCCGGCGGGTGGCATTTGACGCAACTCTCCTTTCACTAACTCATATCGGTGTTCATCGTCAGGCAGCTTCCAGAGATCATCAGCCGTCATCAAGGTCTGCTGGGCAACCGGCAACCGAGAGGCGGTGCAATTTGGGCTGTTGGCTTTCATGATGAATGCTCACTTTTCCTTTGTCTTCTCGTCCTGTTCCATGGTGCCATTATTCCCATTTGAACGCCACGCATTAGCCTTCTCTTGCAGTCTGCCGCGATCCATTGGATTCCGGAGATCGATAATGTGAGGCGTGATAATGATGACCACCTCGGAGTTTTCGGTCGCGGTTTCGGTCTTTTTGAAGAGGCGGCCTAAAAGGGGAATGTCCCCAAGGATTGGCACCTTACTTTCGATTCGTTGTCGCTTTTCCTTGATCATGCCTCCCACGACGATCTGCTGTCCATCTCCCACATCGATGTAGGCGCTAATCGAGCTATCGTCCGTGATGGGGGCGTTAAAATCAGTAAATTCGACGAAGTTGCTCAAAGAGATCTGCTCGATGTCCAATCCGATGGTGCGCTTCCCCCCCGGACCTGCCTGAGATTTTGCAATGTGTGGCGTTATGGTGATGTTGACACCCACCGGCGGCTCAATGAAATCATAGTTGAAAAGGGGTTGAGTGATATTACCACTAAGAAGACTGCTGGTATCAACGCTTTGCAGAAATGGGATGCGTCGTCCAGAAGTCCACGTGGCTTGCCGATTATCGCGTGTGAGCAACGCAGGCGTCGATATCGTTTGCACTTTGTTTTCTCGAATGAGAGTGTGGAGAAACGCCAGGTACTCCTTTGTCGCAAGACTAAGGGTAAATCCACTAATTTCCTGCTCCAATCCCAATTGTGAATTAAACTCGCCTATCAGTGGATTTCCATCGCGGACCTCGGCGCCGAAAAGATTCTTCTCTCGCAACGTCAGTCCAACCCCCAGCTTTGTGCTTTCATCCAGCGTGATTTCGAGGATTTGTATGTCGATCCAAACCTGCCCACGGACGAAGTCGAGTTCACGAATCATGGCTTCGACATCCGACATGTATCGTTGCGCCGCCGTGATAACCAGCGTATTGGTCTGGTTATCCGCTTCTACCTGGACTTTGCCGCGTAGTGAATTGATATCTTTCTGTTCAAGTCGCCCGCCGCGCGCGAAGAAACGACTGAAGCTGAATCCACCGCCACCACTTTCACCTTCACCCCACACATCTTCCAATAGATCTTCCATCTCTTCGGCATCGGCGTATTCGAGGCGGAAAGATTTGGTGACCTCTCGCTGTTCGTCGGGTGTCGGCGAATCGATTTCCTGAATGAACTGCGTAATGAGTTCAAAATTCCGTTGTGTCGCCGTGGAGACAATCACCGCATTAAGTGTGGGGTAAGGCTCTGCGCTTACATTTCCGGCGAGCGAACCCTGGTTTTGATTCCGTGCTCGTCCAGGCACGAAAAAGAAAAAGCCGCCACTACTATTATTACCGCCTTGATACACATTGTTAATAATATCCGCAACATTTTCCGCGTCCGCATATTTCAGCTTATAGATGCGAGTTCCCCATTCCTGATCCGGCATGTTAACATCGAGGCGCTTGATCAAGCTGTCAATCGTTTCAAAGTTCTGAGCGGCAGTAGAAGCCAAGATCGCATTTAATCGAGTCTCCGCTACTAGGTGAACGTCCCCTTGAACGCCGAAGCCCCCTTCGCTACCCCCGCCTGAACGATCTTCCCGGCGGCGCGCCCACCACGGTAAATCTCGATCGCGGCCGGAATTGCTGCCTTCAAAGAGATCTTGCAGATTATCCTTGAGGGTTTGGGCGGCGGCGAATTTCAGAAAATAGATCCGGATCTCCTCTTGTGGGTCAGCCTGATCGAGTTCTTCGATAATCTTTTGGATAATTGGGAAGTTCCGCGGATCTGCGGAGATAAGCACAGCGTTTAAGCGATCATTGGAGGAGATATTGACCGTCCCGATGATACCCTGATATTCACCTCCTTCCCCTTTGTTTCGTTGTAGGTCTCGCCTGCGCCGGTCCCATTCACGCCGCTCCCACCGCTCCGCATTTCGTCCCGGACGCCTGCCTGCGCTTTGACCGGTAATCAGTTCCTCAAGCGTCTGAGCGACGTCCTGGGCAATCGCATAATTCAGACGGAAGATCTTCATCTCCGTTTGAATGCTCGGCGCTGTGTCCAGTTGCTGAATCAACCCCTTGAGCACGACCAGGTTCGATTCCGACGCCTTGATAATCAACGAGTTTGAACTCTCATCGGCAGCAATCTGGATGCGCCCACGAAGCATGTCAATACTTCCGCCTTCTTTCTTGGCACGCTCCATCATCTTCTGCATGTCTTCAGGGTTTTTTGCACCGCTCATCTTTCTGAGGAGGTTGGTGACTTGCCCCTCTTCGCGGAAAACCTCACTCAGGGTTTGCGCGAGCGATCTCGCCGTAGCGTTACTCAGCGGCACAATCTCTACCTTGAGTGCCGCTTCTGGCGCTTCGTCGGCGACCTGCAGGATGGTCGCAATCCGATGAATATTTGAGGCAACGTCGGTAATAACCAGCGCGTTGCTGTTTGTATCCGCGAAGATATTGGCCGCCTTGCTCAGTAGCGGTTTTATACCGTTGACCAACTCCGACGCAGTGGCATTATTCAATTGGATGATGTATGTCTGGATCTCATCGGTTTGCTCAATCAGATTCGCATCTGCAGTCACTCGCTTGACCGGAACCTTCATCCTGACTGCCTTCTCGAACGTGGTAATCAGCAGCGTGTTATTGGTCCGGATCATGGTCAGATCATACTGAGCTAAGACGGTTTTGATCTCCTCCAGCGTTTCCTCAATCGTCACATTCTTGAGGTTGGTGAGGGCGAACTTCTTTTCCTTGATGTCATTCTCGGAAGCGATGATCGTCAGATTCGTCTCCGAACTGATGAACTTGATTAGGTTCTGTAGGTTACCGCTCGGGAAGTCGAAATTGAACCGGACCGCTTTGCCGGCTTCATCGCGTTCGGCAACCTCCATTTGTGTCTGATCACGATTTTGTGCGAACACCGGCATAATGACAGAACTGAGGACACTTGCCGCACATATCAACCGTATGAGAAACATAAAAAAGCGGGACCTTTGGAAAGTGTTGACATGAGAACACATTTTCATTTCTTCCTGTGCACTGAGCTGATTTTCCGTCTGAAACGGAATTGTGCTGCATCGATTATCATAGGACTTCGGCAGTCATTGAGAGATTCACGCCGAGGGTAGTTTTCTTCTTGTCCGCCACGGAGATTTTCAGATCTCGAACCTGTAACCATTTTAAGTTGGATTCGATCGATTGGATTAGCCGGACGACTTTATCAATTTCCCCTCTGAAGTTCATTTCAACGATGTAGGTCTCCGGTTGGTAGGTCGAAGGCACTTTTGCAAGCCGATCGTGAAGCGCCTTTTTCTGTTTTAGAATCCCATCCACATACTCAGCGAGTGCACGCAGTTGCGGATCATAATCCAGTGTATCTGCGGCCGACCCTTCCGGCAAATCATAAGCCTGTTCGTCTTCATAACGATTGATTAACGCTTCAAACTTTGATAGCAGTATACTATTCGGGTTGAATTTAGCTTGCTCCGTTTGCTTTTTGGCACCTAACCCGAGAAATCCGCCTTGCGCTTTCGTCCGCTCTATGAGGATTTGATCGTCAAGGAATCCTTTCTTAAATTTCACCGCCCCTGCCATTTGCCCTTTTAGATTGGCCTGAATGAATTGGATGAGTTGGATGCGCAAGGCTAGCGGAATGGTTTCCGGCAACGGCGCAAATTGCCGATTCGGTTTCTGCTTGACACCCTCACGGTTCAGATCCTGAGCCGGTGCGGGGCGATGCTTCATGTCCGATTCTGAATCTGAGTTGCCGGCAATCTTACCTTTGACCAACTGTTCGTCGGACTCGGATTTTGGCCCCTCTTTTTCATCGCCGTCATTATCATCATCGCTCCACCATGCGTCAAACATCGCATCCATCACGGCTTCTTTAGTTGTTTCCGCTTTTTCCTCGATTGCCTTTTGCTGCGCTTCTAACTGTTGAAGTTCCTCATCGAGTTCACTTAAATAGAGATAATCTAGCAAATTTTTCTTCGCTGAAGTTGAGAGCTTTTCAGATTTCTTGCCCGACATCGGCTTAATATTGAGTTGATAATTCGGTTTGAGCCCCGACTTCTGTACAAGATTCGCAATGCGCCGCGAAATCACAGCTTGCGGTTGCTCCCCTTCAAAAATCGGCCCCTGGATTTTTTTCAGCGCGTCGAAGTTCTCAAATTCGCCCTGCTGTTTCTTATAGGCCAACAGGGAATCTGCCTTTCCTTCGAGGGCAGGGAGCAACGCTGCCAGATCCGCGGCCCGGCGCGCCCGGTTGAGGTCCGTTAACGCCACTCTGTCTGAGACTTCCTGAAACAGTGAATCGGAGATAATCCGTCCCTGTAAGCCGACTTGATGGCGTAGCTTTCCATCAATTTTTTCGGCGGTCTGAGCCAGTTGGACAAGATCCTGTGCGGTCTGAAGTTTCTCGCGCGCCACAGCAAGCTCACCGCCTGAAAATCCTTGACGAACCACGGGCTCGACAGCCATGAACAGAGCCACGACCACAACAACGGCGACGATCGCGAGTAAAATCTTCTCACGTTGTGTCAGTTTTCTCACGTTTCCTACCTATCTTCCTTCTTCTTCTGCGGTATCGATTTCAACTTCGACATCGGTTTCGCCAAATTCTTCTTAGCAGCTTCGACCTGAATCTTCTCATAAACCGCGCCACTATCGCTCGCGCGAACGGCAACACTCCCAATGATCGTGCCATCCTCAAGAGGTGAGTTCGTTTCTGCAGCTTCCTCCTCTTCTTGAAATTCGCTGCTTTCTGAAGCGCTGTCTTCGTCCTCTTGATATACCTCGATTTCTGGAGCTATATCTTTGTTTGGTCTCCGTCGAATCGCCGAACCGTCGATTGGCGGGCTCGGCGATTCCTCATCAGCCTGCTCAACTTCCGCCGCTTCCGCTTGTGTCTGCGATTTCGGATCTTGACTGAGAGAGCGTGCCTGAGCAAACATCTGCACCGCGTCTGGCGACAGCTTGCATGTCACTTGCGCCTGGAAAATCGGTTTCTTATTGCGTTCGACGCTCGTGACCTGTCCGGATCTGATATTCGTAAATACCCCAGATTGTCCCAGCACGCTGATCATCTGACTCACGTCCTGATGTGATTTGGCTTCGATATTAAAAGTGATTTTCGCCTTCTCGGGGTCATCGAGCCGGCTCATATTAAAGCTCGTCCACGCTATCTTTGTTCGATCGGCAAACCGCACGCTCAATTCACGCAAAATATCGAGCGGAGAAACACGGGGCGTCAGCAGGTTAGCGATAGCTAAGTCTTTGACCAGTGCCTTTTTGGCATTGGATTCAGCGCGTTTGATGCTTCGGAGCTGTTGATCTACGGTAGTAATCTTCGCCTGATGCGCTCTGCTCCACGTCATCCCGCCAAGCCCGAGCCCCACAAGCAGAATCAACCCCGCGGCAGCGGCAGTCAGTGTCCGCTTCCGCTGCTCGGTTTGTGTCAACTTTGCTCTTTCCTCTTTCGGAAGCAGATCTAACGCAATCTGGTCGGTCAACACATTGATGCCGAGTCCTAACGCAACAGCTAGAGTGTCACTGAAACCATCGGCGGCTTGCACGTTGGAGCGATTTTCGTCGCACACATTCTTGAATGCGTCCAGCGGATTCCAGATATGGGCTGGAATTTGCAAGTGATCTGCTATGTAATTTGCCAGCCCAGCAATCCGAGAACTTCCACCGCAAATCCAGATTTCATCGACAAATGGCTCTCTATTGATATTGAGTTCTCGTTGTGCGCCACTCATAGATCGCTTCAACTCAGAGACAAGCCGATCCGCCCACTCATAGGCGGGAGCCGCACTCTGAGAGCATCGGTCCAGCGCGGCATTGGCAATTTTCCGACTTTCGGCAGCGTCAAAGTCACCCCCGTTTTCGCTTTGATACAGATGCGTCAAGTGATTGCCACCGATGGAAAAGCTCCGTGAAAACCGGAGGGCGTTTCCAGCCATGAGACAGATGTCTGTCCGCCCGGCACCGATGTCCACAACCATCGTCATTTTCTCGGGCTTATTTTCATCATCTGTCCGTTGTCCCGCCGCTAATACGCTCATCGCGAGCGACGAAGGGATCACCGATTTCACAACGAGCCCCAGAGGTTTCAGGTAATCAAGCTGGTGTTGAACACTCTCTCGTTTGGCAGCAATGATCTCGGCGCTTCTGTCGAGCTCATTGCTGCCAAACGAGCCCCAGAGGTTTCAGGTAATCAAG
>JAPUIP010000367.1 GCA_027296925.1 Candidatus Poribacteria bacterium
GAGAAAATCCAACGGTTCATCGAGACAATAGCGAACCTTTAGTTGGCTGGGTTTCTAAAACAGCCACAACCCTTTTCTTTTTAATATTCGCATTAGAGCATGTTAAAAATCGCACCCTTATGTTACCATAAAATAGGTGCATCGGGAAGCCCAAATGGTATAAGACCTCCGTAGTTGCGCCATGTTCCGATACATTGAGGCCATTGTGTTCTGCCTCTGGCGTGACTCTGAGTGGAAGAAATTGATTGATGACACGAAGTATGAGATATGCAACGCCAAACGCCCAGACGGCGCATGTGGCAATTCCCAAGATCTGAACACTGAGTTGGGATTGAATTGAGAGGCCAGAACCGAGCAGTTCGGGTTTTCCAAATAGGGCGACCGCAAGCGTACCCCAGATGCCAGCCCCCAGATGCACCGGAATCGCCCCGACCGCATCATCAATGCGAAAACGCTCAAGCAGGTGTTCTACCCCGAGCATCACAAGCCCGCCGATTCCCCCGATAATCACGGCAGATGTCGTGGGGACGGCGTGGCAGGACGCAGTGATTGCCACCAGACCCGCCAAAGATCCATTAATCAGCAAGCTGACATCGGGGATTTTCCGCATCGGCCAACCCACCGCAAGGGCGATGATAGCCCCCGAAGTGCCTGCTAATACGGTATTGACGATGATGCTGGCGACCTGAGCGTTCAAAGCAAACAAACTCCCACCGTTGAAACCAAACCAACCGAGCCACAGCAAAATGACACCGAGTACTGACATCGGCAGATTACTGCCCGTGATCTTTTTGGGTTTCGCGTCCTTCGAAAATCGCCCCGTGCGAGGGCCAATAACCAACAATGCCGCTAGTACCAACCAACCGCCGAGGCTATGAACCACGGTCGATCCGGCAAAATCGACGAACCCTAGTGCTGCACGGCGTAAGTTTTTCCCTATTTGTAGACACCGGGTTTTTGCCCCAAAACTCGGTGTCTGATTTCCGACTTAACTCGGGATTATTTAGGGAGTTATTTCTGCCATGATGCACTAGGTTCCCGAGCCACCCTGTCGCTGATGCGGCGTGCGCACCGTTCCACGCCCAATGGCCAAAAATTGGGTAGGTGAGGCTGGAGATAAGAACCGTGACAAGAATGTAGCTCGTAAAGCGCATTCGTTCCGCTACGGCTCCGGAGACAATTGTCGCGGCTGTCGCGCAGAACATGGCCTGAAAAAGAAAGAAAGCGGTAAACCAGCCCTCCTCCGGTGTAATCGGCTGAAACCAGTTGGTCAGGCCAATCCACCCGCTTGCTGATTCTCCAAACATCAACGCAAAGCCACATGCCCAAAAGAGAAAAATAGAAATGTTGAGATCTGCCAGGTTCTTCATCGCCACATTGATGCTGTTTTTCGCGCGTGTGAGTCCACTCTCCAAACACATGAACCCCGCCTGCATGAGAAACACCAACGCCGCAGATATCAGAACCCATACCATGTCGAGCATAGATTTATCCATGAGTTGCGCCCTCCTCAATTATCAAAGATTTTCTGTATATTTCCACAACTCACTGGGAGTCAATTGAAGCATTTCGGTCGCCATTTTTTCGTTTACCGGCTTTGAAAAGAAATAACCTTGTCCAAATTTGCAATTCAGCGCGTTCAACTGCGCCACCTGTTCTAGCGTTTCTATACCTTCTGCAACGATCTCCATGCCTAAATTATCGGCGAGTGTGACAATGGCTTGAACAATCGCTGATATTCCTTCGTCAAATCCCATCCGGCTAACAAAAGACCGGTCGATCTTCAACGTATCGAACGGGAAGCGGTGCAGATAGCTCAACGATGAATAACCCGTTCCGAAGTCATCTATGCTCAATCCGACCTCCAGCGCCTTCAGCTTCCGAAGGGCAACAGCAGCAACATCGGGATTCTCCATGATTTTGCTTTCCGTGACCTCAAGCTTCAGATTGCTTGCGTGAAGACCATTTTCATGCAGGCTTTGGTCAATAAGGTCAACCAGGTCAGATCGTGTGAACTGTTTGCTAGAGAGATTCACACTGATAAATGGCACGCAATTATGGAAAAATCGATCTACCCAGATGCCCATTTGGTGACACGCTCTGCTAAGGACCCATCGGTCAATAGCGATAATCATTCCAGTTTCCTCCGCCATTGGAATAAACTCTGACGGCGGTATGAGACCGTAGCGTGGATGTTTCCAGCGAATAAGTGCCTCGAAACCAGTAATACATCCGGTGTCCAAAATCGTAATCGGTTGGTAGAAAACCTCAAATTCCTCACGTTCAATCGCCCGTCTCAGTTGATTTTCTAATTGTAAGCGTTTTATGGCTTGTGCATGCATTTCATTGTCGAAAACTTCATAACACGCTTTGCCTTTCGCCTTGGCACGGTACATTGCCGTATCAGCGTCCCTAAGAATGTCCTCCGGGCATTTATAGCTTCTCTCACTGAGGGTAATACCAATGCTCGCCGTGATAAATACCTCGTTTGGGCCCAATTGAAAAGGCAAGGACAAGCTCTTCTGGATGCGGTCCGCAACCCGCATTGCGTCTTCGATACGTTTACAATCTTCGATGAGAATGACAAACTCATCTCCGCCAAACCTCGCGACCGTGTTCTTTGCAACAAATCGTGAAACCGTATCACTGCTGCGTAAACATGTGGATAGACGCTCTGCAGTCTCTTTGAGTAGTTTATCTCCCATCTCGTGGCCGAGACTGTCATTGACAATCTTGAATCGGTCGAGATCTACGAACAGCACGGTAAATTGATGCGCGTCGTTCCTTCGTGAGCGCTTTATCAGAGAGGCTAACCGATCCATCAACAGCGCACGATTGGGTAGCCCCGTTAACGGATCGTGCAGGGCATACAATGCACCATCTTGCCCTGCGATGGAAAGTGAGTTCGCTTCTTTTGCCAACAGGTTCTGGTGCATAACCGGAAGCATCATCAAGGCATTCGATATTGCAGCCAACGTTTCGATTTCAATCGGGGTATAAAGCGTATAGCGACGAGCGAATGAAACAACGCCGATAGAGGTAGGGATATTTATACCTTTTATTTTTTTTGACTGCCATGTTGTTGGGGTACTTTGCTCAGTGCTCGGCTGGACACCTTCCGCCTCATCAAGAGGAACGCCTCGAATCTCCAACGGTGGTGGACACAGTTGATAGTGAATTGGATCTGATGACTCCCGTTTTAGATGGATGGAGCAATAGTCAAAGATTAATCCAGACTGTCGAATGTGGTTCAGAATTTCGTCAATAACCTCATTCAACTCATGCGCATGTGTCATGCAAAGTAGTGAATCCAATATGACGTTTGCTGTCTGCGTGTCAGAGCTTGACATGATTTTCCTATTTGGCAGG
>JAPUIP010000368.1 GCA_027296925.1 Candidatus Poribacteria bacterium
CCGGGTAGCCACAAGTGTAACTTCCCCTGCCCGCCTGAGATGAAGCTTTATGAAAAATATCAGGAACACATTCGACCGATTACGTGCAAAGCCGGCGATGTTGTCATTTTTACAGAGGCTGTCACCCACGGAACGCTGCCCTGGAAGGCTGACCACCAACGGAGATCTTTGCTGTTCCGCTATTCACCGGGGAACTTGGCGTATGCCAAAGGCTACTTTCCAAGTTGGCCGAGTTCAATGCTGGAGGGATTGACGCCGGAACAGAGGGCCGTGTTGGAACCGCCCTATCATACCCGGTTGGATCGCCCGGTCCTGGATGATTCGGGGCAGAGTTAAAAGTACCTAAAGTGCCTGAAGTTTCTCTGCAAATCGAAATGGACGTCCAATCACGGTGTCGGCCAATTGAGATGCCGATGTAGGAATTCAAACGTCCCAACCCCGTTGATAGTGTGCGGTCCGTTGAAGACCTCCATCTCCGTGCGAGCCCCGATGCCGAGCAGATCGTAGTGCCGCTGCGTCTTGGCGTATTCATAAGCGACCCACTCGTCGGGCGCAACGCCATCGTGATGCCCGCGCTCAACCATAAACGGACGTGGACAGATCAGCCAGCTCAACTCCGCGTAGTTAAATGTATTGCCTAAGTCGAACTCAAACATATCGTATTCGCCCGTGAACATATAACTGTAGCGGTGTCGTGTGGAGACATTTTTCCAGATCCACTCGTTGTAATCCGCCGAACAGATGGAGAGGCAGTAACCCTCCAGTAGCGACGGTATACGCATCGCTGCTTTGCCGCCATAGCTCAAGCCGTAAAACGCGATCCGTTTTGGATCAATGAACGACAGGGAAGCGAGCCACTCCAACGTACGCTCGTGCTGGCGAACGATGATCGAGTACAGCGACTGCTTCAGCGGATGTCCTTTGCGCACCAGCACACGGAAATCGTCGCCGCCGATGTAAGGGTTTTGAGGGGCGTAGGTGACAAAGCCGCGTTCTGCGAGCTTACAGGCATACTGATGGTACGCCTCATGGTCCACCTCCGGGTTGGCGACATCCTGGGGACGTCCCTCCAAACCGTGTTGACAAACCACCACAGGACGACGGTCATCCGCCCGGATGTCTTTGGGGACCAGCAGGATGCCGTAGGCGAACACGTCGGAGTAAACGTCCAGTACCACCTCGTATCCGGTGAACTTCGGCGTTTCGTAAATGCGCCGTGTGCGCGGGTTAACCGGCGACGTTGCGGCTGGAGAACGACCGATCACCTCATCCCACAGATACTCGCGATACCAGCGAGAACTTCGCTCCCAACCCTCAACGCTGGAGGCGTCGGCTTTCGCCCAGAATTCCACACGACGGAATTCGGCTTCGCGCATTAGATACTGCGTGTGCTCTACCAGTTGATCGTACTGACGTTTCAGGCGCTCATCGGGGTCAAAGGATTGGCGAAAGTGCTTTGGCGGACTCGCGGCCGGCCGCAATCGGTTTCCTAGCGAAAGCCCTTTCAGCAGTGCGGTAAGCATCCCATCGCTGCCGGTCTGATCGCTTTTCACCAGCGCTAGCGAAGTGGCAGGCTGAAGGGGAGCGGTCAACTGTCGGGCACGTTCAACTTCGGCTTCCACAGATTCGAGCGGTGGCGTGGTCAGGGCACCGGGGGCGGCCCCTCCGCTGCGATCTGCTGATACGGGCGGCGGTCCGTCCACCTCTGGATGCGGACAGGCTTCAATCACCAGTGTACGCGGTGCAATCAGGCTGGCAATCTCGGCATCTCCGAATTCACACAACAGCCCCCACACATTCCGGTAGATCGGCTCTCGCCAGAGCCCCTCGCGCCGCTGGAAGTAACCCGAGACACCGACGGCATCAATGCGCGTGTCAGCGGCAGCCGCGTAAAACGCAACCAATCCCCCCTCACCATAGCCCACCACGCCAACAGGGATGTTGGGCTTTGAATGGCTGAACCAATCCACGGCAGCAAGCACCTTCTGCACTTCATAGCCGATGATGTGTCTGCCCATCTCATAGGCAGCGCGGTAGATGAACTCGCGGTGTGGCTGGTTCGTCATGCGAATCTCCGGGTTGCCGGAATACGTCTCTTGCCGGTTAACCAACAGCGGTACAAGAACACGCACCCCGTTTTCCGCCAACCGCTGTGCGAACTGCGCTCCCTCCGGAATACCCGGCGTCAAGCCGACCAGTATCTCCGGTGTCCAGTCACAATCTGGCAGCGCGACGATGTTCGCAGCCGCTTCACCATCAGGCTCAAGCAATAACCCTTCGCCCTCCACGCCCTTGAGCACATTCCAGCGCACGGCGAAAATCTGGTATCCCGTCCCTTCGCCGACCAACGCGGGCTGGGACACGGTTCCCATTAGATGCATCTCCACCGCTTCGCGCCGGTCAACGACACCGATCATTTTCATGAATTGCTCACGATTCGGCGCGACCGACGCGACGTAGCTGTCGTGCGAGGAAAAATCGCGCTTCCAGTGTTGTGCGCGTTGCTCGACGGCGGCTTCCAGTTCGTGGGCGAAGAACCTGCCGATATCCGCAACCATCTGCGCGGCGAGATCTCCTTCCATTGTGAGTGGCTGCGTGCCCGTCAACGGCTGCGCCTCCGCAGTAGAAGGGTTACTTTGCCACATCGCTCCCATGAGAGCCATTGCTGAACACAGAATCATGACTGATTACCTTTCCCAATTTTGTCTCTCTGATAATGAGCGTTCTGCTTATCCGGCAAACACGTCGTAAACCGCCCTGGAAACGACCGCGAGCCCCGCATCGATGCTGGATCGATCTCCGGTTAATCCCTTCGC
>JAPUIP010000369.1 GCA_027296925.1 Candidatus Poribacteria bacterium
TGTTGTCTCATGAAATATCTCCTATTTGTGTTTTAATTTGGGTTCAAAAACGCAGCACTGATTTCACTCGACTCGATTCTGCGAGGGTTAAGTAACTCGAACATGATAAATCTCAATACTGAACTACTTGAGAACCAGCATTTTTCGGGTTGATTGGAATTTGCCAGCGTGAAAATGGTAGAAGTATACACCGCTGGCGGTTTGTTCGCCAATATCACTACGTCCATCCCAGTAGGCGGCTTTGTCCTTGACAATGTATTATGCCACATCCACATTGCTAATCTCCACCTGTTCTCTCGTTGACAATCTGTTGCCAATCCGCATCGCCAAGCGTTTCCAAATGCCCATCAAACCATCTGGAAACAGCAGCACGACCCCGATGAACAAAGTCCCTTGCACAAAGAGCCAATAGTCTGGCGCTTTAGAAGTGATGAAGTTGTAGCTCAAGTTGACCACCAGCGCACCCAGTACCGCTCCGGAGAGGGTGCCACGTCCCCCGACCGCCACCCAAATTACCATCAGAATCGACCATTTTGCTGTCATGTATTCCGGCGTAAAAATGCCCATCTGTGGGGCGTAAAGCATACCCCCCAAACCGCCGATCATTGCCGCAACCACAAACACGAACATCTTGAACAGATGTGGCTTGTAACCCAAAAAACGGAGTTGATTCTCGTTATCACGAATGGCGATCAGGATGCGTCCCAAACGCGAGTTCGCGACATATCGGCAGATGATGTAAGCAAATCCGAGGGAGAGCACGGTAGAGACATATAGCCCGAGTTTGACGTTGGGATGAGTCAGCTCAAACCCCGCGATGGTCACAAAGTTGGTCAACCCGTTGGTGCCACACAGTTTCATATTGTTCAGGCAGAAAATCAGCCATGCCGCAACTGTAATCGCTTGCGTGAGAATCGCAAAATAGACCCCGCGCACCCGACTGATAAAACCGAAATATCCGATGAGCAGTGCAACGATACCGGGGAGTGCCAGACCGAGAAGGAACGCGATTGGGAAATATTTGAACGGTTTCCAAAACCACGGAAGTGTCAGCCCCGTAACTTCTGACGATACGACGTAAAGCGCGCGCGGGATGCCGTCCCCGTCGAGCGGCCCGTGATGCACGAGGTACATCCCCATCGCATATCCGCCCAGTGCGAAGAAGAACGCTTGACACAAGCTGAGAATGCCGGTGTATCCCCACAACAGATCCAGTCCCACAGCGACAATCGCAAATGCCATGTAGCGGCCGAGCATATTAACGGTTTCGATGGGGATAATTCCAACGAAGTAAAGTACAGGGATGCCGATTAAGCCGATGAGAAACACGGAAATCCCCGCGATGCCGGTGCGTAAATTCTGTGTCGATTTAGTCATCTGCAAGTCTGCCCTTTGGTGGAAACAGCCCGTCTGGTTTGAACTGAATAAATATGACCACACAGATCAGCGTGAGCGCGTTGGCCCAGACCGCCTGAAAGATCGGCTCAAGAAACTTGGTCACAACCCCCAAACCGAGTCCAGCCCAGATTGCACCGACGAGTTTGCCAACTCCGCCAGTGACCACAACGAGGAAACAGTTGACGATGTACTTTTGTCCCATGTCGGGGGTCACGTTGCTGATCTGCGTGAGCGCGCAACCAGCCAGCCCCGCAAGCCCCCCACCGAGTGCAAAGGTAAACCCATCGATCCAACGTGTTGATACGCCAAGACTCGCGGCCATGTCGCGGTTCTGCATGGTTGCCCGAAGCAGGAGTCCCAGCTTCGTCCGCCCGATAATAAAATACATCATCCCGATGCACAGGGCACAAAACAGAATGATGAAACAACGGTTGTACGGGAAGGTGATGTCTTGCGCGACTTCAACGCCCCGCTGAAGCCATGTTGGACTGTTCACCGCAATGTTATCACCGAAGATGCGGCGTGCGATTTGTATCAGAATTAAGCTGACGCCCCACGTCGCGAGGAGCGTTTCCAGCGGGCGTCCGTACAGATGGCGAATCACAAGGACTTCGATGAGATAGCCAACAATGGCCGCGGCGCCGAAGGAGATTGGAATGGCACAGAGGAAATAGGCGTTGAAAGCGCTTTCGGGAAAGTGGTTGACAAAAAGCTGTTGCGTGACGAAAGTGGCGTAAGCCCCGACCATCATCATCTCACCGTGCGCCATATTGATGACGCCCATCAAACCGAAGGTGATTGACAGCCCAAGCGCCATCAAGATCAGGATCGACCCGAGCGAGATACCGCTGAACACATTTCGCACAAACTGAACCGTCCTTTGCCAGCCTTCAATCTGATCAATGGCGAACTTGTAAATCTTGTCCGCTTCGGGGTCTGTGTTGGATTTCCGAAAATCTTTGATTTGATCGAGGGCGCGATTGGATCGCAAGTCGCCCAGCTTCTCGACAGCGTTTAGGTGCAACGCCGGATCGCCTTGATGAAGCTGGATGATGGCGATGCTTTCTCGCACCGCACGCTGGATGCGCTTGTTCTTTTCCGTTTCGAGCAATTCTTCAAGAATCGGGAAATTGCTATCGAGGCCCTTTTTGCCCGCTTTGGTCACTGCACTCAGACGGAGATTCGGATCCGGGTCGAAGAGTTTCAGCACGACGAGGGCATCCCGCACAAGTCGTCTCTCTTTGCGGGCGGCGTCAACCGATTCAAGGTCAGTGACCAAAATTTGCAGCGCCTTTCCATCGCGGATAATCGGCTGCATCGTAAACGCATCCAGCAAGAGGGCGACATCCTCGAAGTCATCGTTCATTTCAATACCACCCTCCACCACAACCTTACCCTCGTAGATATAGAGGCTACCTTCGGCGAACTTTTCCAAAAAGGGAACCATTCGTGGGTCACGCGAGCGACCGAGGGAATCGATGGCGTTTTTTCGGACAGCAAAAGAACTGTCGGCGAGTTGCAACATGATTTCGTGCACATCTGCATCGGCTGAAAAAACTGGGTGGGAAAATGTAATGAGAATTGAAAGAATGAGGAATGTGATACGATAGGTCATCGAGGAATCTTCAGGAGGTTGGAGGGTTTTGCGGAATAATACCGTTTTGACTTAGAAATGCGCCTTTCCGTTCCCCCTCAGCCGGGGAGTTTACCCTCGGCTGAGAAGCCTGCACCCGTCTGAGGGTGGGCAAGCTTCTCTCACCAGGAGTTCAGGGGCGGACACCTTGAGGGAAGCAGGTGTTTTCACCCTGCGAATCAATTCGCAGGCTCAAAGCTGAAGTCGTCTAGGCGACCTCGTCTCAAGACGACTCGGATGCGCATATTGAGTCCACTTCAGTGGACTTGAGCCATCAGCCCGATCTTCAGATCAGGGCGTGCATCCGTGTCTACGCCCGCTTTTTCAGCTACCTGTCCGCCCCTGAACCACCAGGGGAGAGGGGAATTGGTGCGCCTTCCCCCTCGATGGGAGAAGGTTGGGATGGGGGTGATAAAAGTCTCATTCTGCAATTGGTATAAGTTCCGTTGGAGGGTATTATCAGTAGTTGGGAATTTCCCCTTTTCCGCGTGAATGGGGTGCTTTTCGACCTCGCTCAACCCGACAATCGTTGAGTTGAGCAAACGGTCGTAAATCAAACCGGCAACTCGTTCCGGTGGATTGGCGGTATTTCGTAGGAATAGCACGTTTGATTGACCGTTGAAACTCGTACTATCGCTGAGATTCCAACTTTTCCCAACTACTGATTATATCAAAGTTCTGTGTCTCACACAAGCAGAAAGGGCGCGACTGCTCCCCAACGCATCTGGGGATACCCTCGCGCCCAAAAATTGGAGAGAAATTGAGATCTACAACTTCGGTCCGCCAGTCGGCGCAGGAATCTTTGAGGGGTCGGGCCAGAGATATGAACTGTATGAATCTGGCACAACCAATCCATCCGGGCGCTCCGAAGAAACCTTGTGAACAATCTTGAACTGACCGTTCTTGAGGATCTCACCGATGTAGACCGGCTTGAGCGTATGCTGATTGCTCTCGTGCATCATTTTTCTACCGCCGGGAGCGTCGAACTCAAGACCGTATACGGCTTGGCGAACCTTATCGACGTCGAAAGAGCCGGCTTTCTCGACGGCTGCCTTCCACACGTAAACGCCGAAGTATGCCGCTTCAATCGGATCATCTGTCACACGCTTTGCGCCCAAAGGCAGACCCTTTTCTTTGCAGTAAGTTTTGAACGCCTTCACGAATTTCTTGTTCTCCGGTGAGTTGGTGCTCTGAAAGTAATTCCACGCGGCGAGGTGACCGACAAGCGGCGGCACATCCATCGCTAACAGTTCATCTTCCGCGACAGAGAAAGCCATAATCGGGCAGTCATCGGCGGTCAATCCCTGATTTGCGAATTCCTTGTAAAACGGCACGTTGCTGTCGCCGTTGATCGTTGACATGACGCAGGCATCGCCACTCGCAGCGAAATTCTTTATTTTTCCGACAATTGTCTGATAATCCTGATGGCTGAAAGGGGTATATTCCTCCATGATTTTCTCTTCTGGAACGCCTTTGGACAAAAGATAAGCTTTCAACACCTTGTTTGCTGTCCGCGGAAAAACATAGTCTGTACCTAACAGATAGAACTTCTTGCTTCCCAGTTCTTCGATCATGTACTTCGCCGCCGGAATCAACTGCTGATTTGGCGACGCACCGGTATAAAAGACGTTCAGGGACTGTTCTTCCCCTTCATACTGAACAGGATAGAAAAGCAACGCATTGTACTCTTCAAAAACAGGCAGACACGACTTTCGGCTGACAGAAGTCCAGCACCCAAATGTGACCGCTACTTTTTCTTTGGTAATCAACTCTTTCGCTTTTTCGGCAAACAGCGGCCAGTCCGAGGCCGCATCCACCACGACGGGTTCGATCTTGTGGCCCATCACGCCGCCGGCAGCGTTGATCTCTTCGGCCGCCATCAGCACAACATCTCGAAGTGACGTTTCTGAAATCGCCATCGTACCACTCAGCGAATGTAGAACACCGATTTTTACAGCTTCTTCGGCATGCACCGGCGGTGCCGAGATGCCGAATCCCAGCAGTCCAACGGTCAAGAGTAGCAGGTTTATGGTCAATATGCGATTCAGTTTCGAGTTCGTTTCAAACATCAAGTAACCTCCTTAAAATCTATGTTTGTAGCTCCGAAGGGGTTCCCTCGCTTGGGAGGCAATCCCAGGGGAACAGAAGCGTATCAGAAAGTCAAAAGGGACTTAACGGCAAATTGCGTGACCTCTTTATCGATGAGGCGTTTGAATTCCGCCAACAGTGTCCAATTCTCTACCGGATTGAAAGATGGGCTGACCGTGATCTCCGTGGACGTTTCTTCATCTTCCAGGTCGATACCACTGAAGCGAACCGTTAAGCCGACGGGCGCAGAGATCACGTCTGCCAGCGAAACGTTGGCCATCCCGAGAAAGTGAATGCCGCTATCCCTGACAACCGGCAGACCGTTTTCTTCAGAAGGCCAATTATTCAGCAAGTCGATTTCCCCCGCAAGCGTCAGCGGGCCTTGTGAGAACTGGACCCAGGCGTTGAGTTCGCTCCGGTTCTCGTCTCCGCCCGTATCGTCCACCGCGAAACCGACCTTTGCTGTGAGCTGTTTAACCGGCATCAGAGAAACCTGCGTTTCAAACCCGGGGTTTTCCAAATCTGTATCGTTCACGTCCCAGACGCCAGATAACACCGCCGCGTAAATCCCAAACTGTTTCGTGGGCGCCAAATTGATCGCGACGCCGTTCTGGTAGGCGGGATACGGAATGCCTTCGGAAAAGGAGAACTGGTACAGACCTGTCGGTTCTGCGGTCTCAAAACCAAAGGTGCTCAAAAATCTTCCGGCGGTAATGCTTGCGCCCGGCAACACATCTTTTGGGAGCGTATAGGTGACGTAGCCTTGCTCCAGCGTGACATCCTGAGTTTGACCGACACCGGCTAGCGAGGGATGCTCAAAGCCGCCCGTACTGTCTATGTCCACCCGGGCGGTGACTGAACCGTAGTTCAGGTGAAAATCTAGCTCTAGCTGATCAAATGACAGACCGATGGTCGTATCCTCGCCATCATCTTCGATAACCGATGACATGTCCAGAAAACCCGATACCGAAAGGTTATCTGTCAGTTTGATCTCAGCAGAAGCTGAACTCAGCACAAGGATAGAGCCGATCAGAATGAAAAACGCTACTGGAATTTTGGTATTCAATTTAAAGGGAATCATTATCAATCTTTTTCCTCTTTCTGTTTCAGATGGGATGATGCTTCTTTCGCAACCGAATGTATAGCAAATTTGTACAGCAAAAGGGATGCCAAAATCTATCCCGTCATGCCATACTGAGATTGTCGACCAACGAGAACACAGAAGCCATCACTGTTCAACGCCTTGCAGACGGAGGCGATCTGCCTGAGAAAACATCCCGCATGTAAATCCGAAGCGCCCAAAAAAGCAACACACTGCCTAGCGTTTAAGCAATGGATTGCCTGAATTTTAAGCGAGTATATCAAAACCGCTCCGACGAAATGATGAAAAGTTGGGGTTTGACAAAAATCACAAGAGATGGTATCATCACCCGCACTCAATATGTTCCAAAATCAGCGGACACATGGTGCATATTTTCAGTGCAAACTGCCTATCCTTAACGCAACAGAAATGAAGGTTCGACGATGAAGCTCAGTTGTCTACCGGTCTCATTATACGCAGATATTTTTAGCAGTAAAAGATCCGTTGTTGATTGGATCCATTTTGCGGCTGCTCTCGGTTTAGATGGCGTCGACTTTAGTATCAAATTCTTCCCAACGCGCGAGGCACAAGTCCTCGACACCATCCGCGATGAAGCACAAAGGGCTGGCATCACGCTTTGCATGTTGGCGTGCTACTCCGATTTCACGTACCCAGACCACGAGCAACGCAGACAAGAAATCGAGCAGATGAAAGCCGATGTGCGGCTTGCTGCGACGCTAGGAATCAGTTTCGTCCGTGTGACCGCCGGGCAAAATCACCCCGGCATCCAGCGGGAGCACGGGATACGCTGGGTGGTTGACGGAATGCGCGAGGTACTGGAGGAAGCGGATAAACTGGGTGTGACCCTAGCCTACGAGAATCATACCAAAGGCGCCCCTTGGCAGTATTGGGATTTTTCACAGCCTGCGGAGATTTTTCTGGACATCCTTGGACAGCTTACTGACACTTCACTGAAAGTCTGTTTTGATACGGCGAATCCTCTGGTCCTCGGTGAGGATGTGATAGCGTTGTTGGAAGCGGTTATAGACAGGGTCGCGGTTGTTCATACCTTCGACATGCGTACCCCAGGCGAATTCGAGCCGGTGGTTGTTGGCACTGGCGCGTCGCCCATAAAACAGGTCTTTTCCATTTTGAGGCGGAACGGCTTCGATGGATGGGTGAGCATTGAAGAGGCCAGCCGAACGGGGGAGGCAGGATTTGAGAAGTCGATCTCCTTCGTTCGCCGCGCGTGGGAAGAAGCAGGCTAGGGCAAGCTCTAGCCCGCTCTCGCCGAGAATTTAGGGGTGGACAGTTTCGGGACAACACGATGACTTGAGCTATCAGCCCTGAGCCCCGTGTCCGCCCCTGAACCCGCCTAGGAGGAGTGGGCAGGAAGTCCCCAAAGATTCCTTTCCTGCGGCGGAGCTGTCCAATAACTTCTGCCGCAATGCCTGAGTTCACGGCGATCACGATTTACACCGTTTTTGATAGAGGATGCTATTTCATGAAAACCGCGGTTAAACAGTGGATCGACTCCAGTCGTGCAAAAGTCGGCGTCGGTGACTTTGCAGAAGCAGATCTCCAGCGTTTGGAAGCGATCCTGACCAAGCCGAAACAGATGGTGCTTTATCTGTATTCAAAGTCGACCAACATGCGTTCACCGATTGCGAGTTGGGCGTTATATGATTCAACAAAGCCGAATGAACCGACGCTTCCGTCGCAAGAGGTGCCGTATGCCTCGGTGGTCGAGGCAGTGGAGGACGGTTGGCGGATTGTTCAGTTTCCGAGACCGGAACTCTATCAGTTTTCGGATATTGACAACGCTTATCTGGGGTATGAATTCATCTTGGAAAAATGCACTTCAGACATCTGATGAGAGGAGAAGCCGATGCTCGATATTCAACCCACCATGGACGACAGCCAGGTGATGGACTTTATCTCAACGGGTTACGTCCTTCTGGAAGGAATTGTTGCGGACGAATTCAATCGTCAATGCAAAACCTTGCCGGGCGGAAGTATCAACGAATTCGCTTGCACGCCCGAATTTCGGAAGGAAGTCCTTTTGCACCCGGAAGCCGCCGGAGTCGCGCGTTCCCTGTTAGGACGCAATTTCATGATTCGCATCACCGCGCATCATCACCTGTTTGAAGCGCCCCATACGGGCCAGACATGGCACTCCGATGGCCTCTCCGAATATGGTTACGGGGTCAATCACCTCCAGTGCTATTACTATCCCCAGGACGTTACGCTTGAGGACGGCCCCACGATGGTGCTTCCTGGTTCTCATCATCGATTGGTCGATCGAGAAGCAATTGCCCATTACGGCGACATTTTGGGACAGGTTTCCTTAACTGTCCCCGCCGGGACAGTTGTGCTGACCCACTACGGCATCTGGCACAGGGCCGGACCCAAGTTGAACGCGAAGCGCCGTGGAATGATTAAATTTTCGTATTTCCGGAATTCCCCGCCGAAACGGGATTGGCTGATAGAATCGGAAGAGATACCGCCCTACACCAACCGAGAGCGCCATCCCTACGTCGCCGAAGTGGAGTCCTATCGAGATCTCGCTCGGCGCCGGCGCACATGGGACTGGTTGTGTGGGGTGGAGGCGACGCCAGATGTCTCCCACGGTGCGAAGCTCTTCATGCAAGCTCGCCCGCTGAGTGAAATCACCCTTTAAGGCGACGATCCCATTTTCATCATATTGTCAAGCAATTCGGAAGGAGACCGCGATTATGAAAGTACTGCTTGTTGGAGGAGCGGGGCATGTGGGTACAATGACGCTTCCCTACATGAAACCGCATCACCAGTTTCGTATCCTCGATCTCTCCCCACCCAAAGATTCATCCGTTGATCACATCCAGGGTTCGGTGACCAATCCGGACGTTGTCCAGCAAGCCGTCGAGGGGATGGACACGTTCATCTACATGGTCATGAAGCGTCCCACCGATCACAACTCATCGGCAGCGGATTTCGACGACATCGTCGCAAACTATGAAGCCAATACGATGGGACTTCATATTCTGCTGCACGCGGCGAAAGCGCAAGGAATCAAGCACGGCGTATACACCAGCACGTTCACGGTCCATGAACGCACGCGGAATTGGTTCCCGTCCGAAGAGGAGGTGCCGCTCGATAATCCCGGCGTGTACGGTCTGACGAAAGGATTTGGAGAACGGATCTGTCAATACTTCTGCCGGGAACACGATATGTCGATCTTTGCCCTGCGAATCACGGGACCGTCGACACGTCAGCAGTGGCTTGAACGACGACGTCAACCGAAGTCCGATGTCGTGCATGTCTGGGCGACGGATGAGGAAGATCTCGCGCGGGCTTACCTTGCGGCAATTTCCGTTGAACACACAGGCTTCGACGCCCTGTTCATCGCCGGCGATGAGAAGCAGAAAGAGATCAACCTGTCAAAAGCGAAGCGACTCCTGGGTTGGGAGCCGCTGACGCATACGCATGCGGTTGGGGCCGCCACAGGCAACCCACGTTGATGGCGGTAGTGATTGAGCTTAAGGAGACTAAACATGTCCAGACCCCCTCAGTACAGCATCCTCTATAATTGGGACGGCGCGCCACACGGTTATTCCGAGGTGCCGCAGTCGATGGAAGCGTTTCTCGAAAAGATGTACGCTCCGATGGAAGAGACTCAGGTCGGTGCGCATTTCTGGTGCATTGGCGAACATGCCGCCCGCTGGGAAAGTGAAGTGCTTGAACCGCTCGGCGATGTCCACGGGCGACGCTATGAAAGCGCACAGTCGTATATTCATACGGAGAATATCCGTCAAATGTTGGAGCGTGGCGAAGACCCACAGGAAGCCCTTATCACACGGGGGCATCAGCTCGGTCTCCATGTCTATGCCTCGATTCGGATGAACGATAATCATTTCAACGGGGCGCAAGTCGCAGACCTGGAGACGATGCACCACACCGAGCTCACGCGCATGCGAATCGAACATCCGGAGTGGGTTCTCGGCGACCAGACATCGGAGTGGTTTGCGCTCTCGTGGAATTTTGCCATCCCGGAAATTCGGGAACACCGCTACGCGCACATCAAAGAGATCTGCGAGCGATATGACTGGGACGGCGTCGAATTGGACTGGCAGCGACACGCCTTCCATCTGCCGCAGGACGACGGCTACCGACTCCGATACGTCCTGACCGACCTCCAACGAGCGGTCCGGCGGATGACTGATGAATCGGCGAGGAAGCGTGGCAGACCGTTTTACTTGGCCGCCCGCGTCGCCGGAACCCTTGAGATGTGCCGTCAGATCGGATACGATATTCCCACCTGGGTCAACGAAGGGCTGGTAGACATCTTGATCCCTGCCGGCGGCGCGGCGACCGAATCTTCCCCGGATGTCGCGGCCTTCGTTAAACTGTGCCGGGATAAGGAAATTGCGGTCTATCCCGGATTCGACGGCGGTCTGCCGGGGGCATTCGTCGGGCCAGAAGATGCCCAGACCAAAGACCAAATGCGCACGCGCGCCATTGCTAGCCGTCACCACAAAGCCGGAGCGACGGGCATCTATGTTTTCAACTGGCACGCAAACCGGGATTCGAGAAGGACTCTGCTTTCACAGATTGGATTGCCTGACACGCTTCGTGGAACGGACAAGATTTATGCAGCAACGCATCGCTTTCTTCAGAAGGAGGGGGAATGGCGGGGCGCCTACCGCAACGACCGTATCTGGGGCGAAGTGCCGGTTGCGCTGAAACGGACACTCACCGGCGAAGGGCCGACAATCACGCTGGACGTGGCGGACGACCTCTCGGCGGATACGCCCAAAAAGGTTGAGTTGAGAGTACGGCTCGACCAGTGGGTGCAAGGTGATGTCGTTCGCATCTCGTGGGATGGCGTGGTGCTCGAAGCCCCCGAGGTCCGCTACTGCGCCATCAACAACCCACACCGAATCTCGGATGTGAGCGGGGCGGCGTGGCTGTGTTTCGAGATGGATGCTGCAAAGGTTGAGGTCGGTCAACACGAAGTGAAGGTTGCGCTTGAGGTCCGTCATCCAAGAGTTGCCTGCGATGTTGTGTTGACGGATGTCGAATTGGTCGTTGTATTCTCCTAATGCTCGTCGGTAGAAGTTCGTAAGGGGGCAATTGGTATGGAACTGAATGGTCGAGTCGCGTTAGTGACCGGCGCAGCACGAGGCATTGGGAAGGCAACTGCATTGGCTCTGGCGGAAGCGGGCGCTGACGTAGTGCTTCTGGATGTAGATGCGGCGACAGCGGAGGCAACCGCAGCGGAAATTCAAGAACGCACCGAACGGCAGACTTTAGCAGTACGCGCCGACGTGACCGTAAAGACTCAAGTTGAGGCTGGCATTGCTGACACACTGCACACCTTTGGTCGGATAGACGTTTTGGTGAACAATGCAGGCGTGTGGCGCTATGGGCTCCTGAGCGACGTTTCGGAAGATGAGTGGGACCGCGTCTTCGCTGTGAACCTGAAAGGCGTTCTGTTCGGCACACAAGCGGTCGCGCCGACGATGAAACAGCAGCGTGCTGGGAAAATTGTCAACATCGCGTCGGCGGCGGGCTTGGGACCGTCCCCCGAATGGAGCGCCTACTGCATTTCCAAAGCCGCCGTCATTACCCTCACGCAGGTCGCGGCGGAAGAGTTCGCGCCATTTCACGTGCAGGTCAACGTCATCTGCCCCGGTGCGGTGGACACCGATTTGACGAAGGGCATCATCGAACAGACGGGTGCGCAATTCCCCCACGCGATACCGCCGGAGCGAGTTGCCGCCGCCGTGTTGAAATGCGTTTGTCCGTTCGAGCAGACGACAACCGGTGCGATTGTCAGCGGAATATCAATTTGACATACTACGAAACAAGGGAGATACGATCATGACATCAACACGACTTACGGATGAACAGATGGCGTTCTTCGACACGTTTGGCTTTCTGTCATTTCCCGGCTTGCTGGCTGACTGCATTGACCAGATCATCGATGAGTTTGAAGCCATCTGGGCAGTTCACGGCGGGGGGCACCACGGTCAGCTACATGATGGGGAGCGTCGCTCCTGTATTTTTCCGTTTCCCGATCAGAGTGAGTACCTCAGCGCCGTGCTGGACGACCCGCGTATCCACGACATTGCCGCCAGCATCTGTGGGGACGACTTCAATTACACGAGCGGTGACGGCAACTTCTATGCCGGCGACACTCACTGGCACTCCGATGGCTACGACGGGAAGCGGGTGCTGAGCATCAAAATCGCCTTCTACCTCGATCCGTTAACGCGCGATACCGGGGCGCTACGTATCATCCCCGGTAGTCATCGCGTTGGCGACGCGTTCGCAGATGCCCTTGAGCGGGACATCCGGGAGAGCGGGAAGATTTGGGGATTGCCCGGCAACGAAGTCCCCGCCCTGATTCTGGAAACAACGCCCGGCGACATCGTTGTCTTCAACCACAACCTTAAACATGCCACGTTTGGCGGTTCGGAGCGCAGGCGGATGTACACGATGAACTTCTGTCGCCGCTATCCGGAGGATCGACTTGACGAGTTGCGCACGAAACTTGGACACGAGGCGCGATTCTGGATTGATCGCATCCACGGCGACGCAATGATCCGGACCGCAGGGCCGGAGCGGATGGTACACCTGAAGCAGGTGATGGAAAACGACACACATCTCGCCGAGTTACAGCGTGAGTTTAGGCAGACGCGGCAAGAACCGTCCCGCGGCTGATTTCCGTGGAGAGGAGTGAAACGATGGACCTGAATGAAGCGAAAACGCGCTTAGCTGATGAAGGCTATTGTCTGCTGGGGGCTCAGCTCCCTGCGAGTGAAGCAGAGCGACTCGACGGGCTGGCACGTTCCTTTATGAAACATCAGGAGGGATATATCAGCATGGAGGGGGCGCTGAATCAGATTCCGGAGCTTGCCCCGCTATGCATTCATCCCCCAATCCTTGAACTCGCGGAAGCGCTGCTTGGAGAGAACTTTATACTGGGAAACAACGTCGCGATGAAGTGGTGTAAGCCCGGCGCAAAAGCCGGCGGCTTACATGCAGATTGGCCGCTCGGTGGTGTGCCGCAGCCGTGGCCCGAGTTTCCGACAATATTGCAGAGTTTTTGGATGCTCACAGATTTCACGCCTGAGAATGGCGCCACCGTCGTTGTGCCTTTTAGTCATCATACAAAACGCCCCCCAACCCCCAACCGAACCTATCCGCAGGAGATTCCCATCGTTGGGAAAAAGGGCTCGGTGTTCCTTTTCCACAACGGACTCTGGCATCGAAGCGGCGCGAATACAACCCGCGACCAGCATCGCATGGCCGCCAATCTCTGCTACCTTCCCTGGTTCATCCACCGTCCGAAAGAGGCCTGGCCACTGGTGGAGCGGGAGGTTTATGGAGGATTCCCGCCTCTGTTGCAGGCATTGCTGGTGCGCTCCGCTGAGATTTAAGGGCAATCCCACTGTGAAAGGAATGATACCATGCTTTTCAACAGAATTCGAGCTGTCGAGTATATGCAGCGCTATGGGGTGGATGTTCTCGTGGCCACTTCGCCTGTCAACATCACCTATTTCTCCGACTATGCGTGTTGGCTCGATCCGCTATTCAAGGAATATGAGGAGTTACGCCGGCGAAGGATTATTGTATTGGACGAATCGGCAAATCTGAAAGCCGAATTGAAGGATTTAGCCCAAAAACTCGACAATGAACGCCTTGCAAGAGTGGCAGAGGAGCTTTAAAGGCAAGGCTCGTACTTCCTACTTCCGATAGATCGTGACCTCCATCGCATCCCGCTTGACCCAGGGTAGGTCTGTGTCAAACCAGTGGGTCCGAC
>JAPUIP010000037.1 GCA_027296925.1 Candidatus Poribacteria bacterium
ACGCCGAAGGGGTTGAGATTGTCAAAGCCGGTGGACGCAGCGATCACGCTCTGCGCAATACCGGGGCGGTAGGATCTGAGACATCAACCAGGGTGACGGCGAGATCACCGGATGCGGCGATGGCGAGGAGGTTCCCGTTGAAGGCCACGTCGCGGGCGTCCCGCAGGAAGTCGAAACCAGTTGGATTGAAGACATCACTGTCCCTGAGGGTAAAGCGATGCACCGGACTGGCGGGGTTCGCGACATCCACCAGCGTCACATCGTTGTCGCGCCAGGCAGCCACCGCGAGCAGAAAGCCGTTGAAAGCAATGCCGTGAGCACCGTCCAGTCCATCATAAGGACCTACTTCATCCTTGATCACGGAACGGAACACAGGATTGGCCGGATCGGTGACATCGATAAAGGTCACGCTGTCGTCAAACCCGGCGGCGACGGCGAGGAGGTTGCCATCGAACGCGACGTCGCTGGCCTCGCCGAGGTCGTTGAATCCGCCCTCGCCATCCACGATATCGCTGATAAACTCGGTCACCAGGCTTATGGCGGAGGAGCTGATCTGCAATCCCGCCGCCGGCGTATCCGTACCAATGCCCACGTTGCCCTGGCCGTCTACCTGCAGGGCACCTTCCACCAAGCCATCGGGGGAGTCCAGCTGGCTGAGCGAACCTGTCACTTCGATTTCACCCACCAAGGCGCGAGCCGCGAGCAGCGCAAAAGGAACTGAACCCAGCGGCGTGTCCGGCGCCAATTGCTGGAACCCATTGACTCCGTCGTTAAACCATATGCGCAGAAAGAGCGTCATCCCTATATGCGGTTCAAGCGGGTCCGGCAAAGCAGCCATCATGGACGGGTCTCCCAGCCCCACCACGTAGAGACCTTTAGTGACAATGATCGAAACCATGCCAGTTGGCTCGCCCATCGCGGCCGGGCTTGTCTCTGCATGGGACCAAACGGCCGTTTCATTCCCGTTACCGTGATCGGCGTCGCCATCCTCGTAGATCAGAAACCTGAACTCGCCGGTGCCATCGAAATTAACGTTATCCACTGCGATACGTCCCTGGTGCGGAATCCAGGAAGGTATTGCGGCATGCAGGACCGCAGTTAGGGCGAGCAGAAACACTGCCGTGGCGACTATCAGAAATTTTTGACTATTACGTTTCATTAGACCGGGAGTATTGGTTGGTTCGTTCATCTGACTGTGATGATTGTGTTTAAGGCACAAAACCATCACCTGCGGCTCCTGTTGACATGGACTGAAAAAGGAAACCAACGAATTAGGAGGCATCTCGTGTCGTCACACCGAAAATGTTTGAACATTGACTATGTCATATCAACTGCCGCATGGCAATAGTAGTTTCTATCACGAAGGAGCGCAACAAAGCGAAAGTCGGAATCGTGAGAGCGGCTGCCTTCGCGCTTGCTTAATATTGGACCCTCAAATCAAAACGGATTTGGTTTTGTTGGCTGTGTCTTAATAATTAATACGTGAGCGAAATCGATCACTTTGTCTGATTCATTGGCCATTAGTGTGCGCCTTTCGTTTGCCCGATAGAATCCGTGTTTGAAAACTGAGTTATTACCCCGGCAAGCCGTCCCGGATTATGTCGATTGGGACAAATGGATGGGTCCGCCACCCGACAAGAAACACGGACTTCGGTTCATTGGGGAAGACGATTCGCTGTTTGAACTGTTTCTGGAGAGTCATGACCTTTTCATAAGCGATTACTTGATAAAGGAAATTCAAGACAAGCTTCGCAATAAGATCAAACTCCCGAAAACCACCATCGCTGCAATCATCGAATTGTATACTTCTCGAGCAATACGCCTCGATCCAGTTGAACTACCGCCCGATGCCTATAGAGATCCGGATGACATACCCGTCCTTGGAACAGCGCTCGCCGCAGAAGCCGATTTCCTGATTACCGGGGACAAAGACCTGTTAACCTTAAACACAATTGAAAAGGTAAAGATCGTCACTCCCAGGGAGTTCTATGACACAGACTCGAAAGACTAAGCTCTCACCCGAATGGCACTCGGTTAAGGCGAGTATGGAAGAGTCTGTTGTCTACTTCCGCGCGAGAGGGTCAAACCTTGAATCCCGCATTGGCATGCACAATTCCAAGGAATGACCCTGTGCCCATCAACGCTTTGAAATCTCATCGTGAAAGTGCTTAACCGAGTGACATTCACCTCTCACCCCTTTTTCTCTCTGTTGTCTCGGTGTGCTCCTGTTCAAAACAATCCAGTTAGATTTTCAACATTCACTTTCATCCTTCTGCCTTCCCTCCCTGCATGCCGAGCCGTAGTTTAAAACGTAGGCTGGTCCCGCTGAATCAGAGCGTACCGAGGCACGTCGTGCCGGCATCTCAACACAGGGAATCAAGTTTCGAGTGCAACGGATCCGACATAACAGTGGTACGTGTGCCTCGTAGCTTGTAAACAGGCTGTTGCAGAACTCATCGGTTCTTACGTCGTTTCAGCTGGTTGAATTGGCGTTGAGTCAGTACGTGAGAACCATTTGAGAAAATATAATGTTTAGCTCCGGCGCTGCTGAGCGCTTTGTTTGTGGGTACATTGAAACTGACCTTGGTCCATGTATTTGCTTTGAAATCGGGGAGCTCGGCCAGAATGAGTTTTGGTTGCCTGGAATTGGCGCCTAGAGAAAGGACGATAAAATTATTATCCATATCGACGCTAGATTTTATTTCAGCTCTGAAAACCAGGTTCTTATTGAATCTGGCTCCCACTTTTGGGCCTAAGTTTTTCGTGCTAATCTGTCGATCCTTTAGAATAAAATAACCCTCTTTATGGACGGTACCACCCTCTCGGTTCACCCGGATCTGGGAGGTCGTGATTGAACGACGTTTGCCTTCCACCTCGATTATCGGGGTATTCCGTTTTACGTCGACGACAGGATGATACTGCTTCTTATACTCGACCTCGACGCTTGCAGCCGCCGCCGTGGACAAACCGGCCACTATGCCGCCCAAGGCCAGAAATGTAATGCGTAAATTTATCATGTCCATCATTGCGCCATCTACCATGAAGCAGGAACCAGGTTTTTTAAACAAGAATCAGGTAGAATTTCCATGCGGTCTCCTTGGCTCGGCGTAGATTTGCGAAGACGGCTGCCGCAGGGTACCTATTCTCACAATTGATCAATCGAAATGCCGTCCTGGCCGACGTAGTCGGCTTGGCAAACTCGGTACTGAGCGTTGAGATTTCATTCCTAGTTCAGATGCAATTTTTCTTCAGCTCCCGCAGTTTTATAGATTTGCGCGATCTTTTCTCCGGCTGCGCCACCTATTCCGCGGATGGTCAACGGCCGCGGAGCTAGAGAACCAAGGACGTCCGGCACATCACAAACACGAAGGACATTTAGCAAAGGCGGACACGAGTCTTCCATATGACTGGTTACAGGTGTATCGAAAAACGCTCCACTGATATCGGGCTCAAGAAGCATGGCGTATGCGCCCAAAACTGCCCCGGCTCTTTTTCCCGATATATAAAGCGGTATCTTTCCATCGTATTTTTCTACTAAAAATCGCGCTGTTGCGGCAATATCCCAGACACGCCCATCACTCACTGTACGGCCAATAAGAGCGTAGGATCGAGCCACGTAATGGTTAGCATTATTCACGGTCCAGCGGGTCTTCCCAACTCCTCGTGGGTCACAGAAGTAAACTGCATCGTATTCCTGGCTGATTGTCATGGATTGCGTATCATCTGCTTCTTCCGAGTTAACCATCAAGAGTATCCGTTTGACTTGTTCATTGTGCAGCTCCTCGGAGGTCCTGCGCAATCGAACTTCGATGCCAGGTTCGGTCTCTAACCACAAATTGCCTGACGAGTCGGTGCCACTGAGCTTTGCTGATGGAATCCGCTCAGGAAAACTGTGGAACGTAACGCTCCTTAGTTCTTTCACCAACGCCTCCTTCCATGGAGCGAACGCTCCTTTTCCGG
>JAPUIP010000370.1 GCA_027296925.1 Candidatus Poribacteria bacterium
CATTCAGACTAACAAGCAGGTCGCCCGACTCATCCCTGATATCAAAAATAGGAAAACCGAGCTGATTCTGATAGCCTTGAGCAGTATCTAAAATTGTATCAACATCGCCATTTTCAACAACCGTCGTGAAGATCGGCAATTCTCCCACCAGCTTGGATTCATTCGCAAGGCTAGATTGATTTGTCTTTAAAAGTGTTTCTATCACTTGCTCCGTGCGAGTTGTAGCGTCTATAAGGCTATTCCACTGAGACGTTTTTATAATCCAGTTTGTGGCAATCAAACTGATCAAGATTGTCAGAATCAAGATTGTCGACAATAGAAGCATCAACTTGTATTTAATCTTCGATTTGAATAGGACAAACATCACTGCCTCCTTGGATAAACTGAAGCGGACCTCTTCCTGAACTTTTCCGTTAAGTTAAACGTCTGGCCTGGCAGATTCCCACAAACCCCGGTTGTTCCTGACCACCGGGGGTTTGCCAGTCAACACACCCGACGTCGGAAGACAGCCGGGGTGTTGTTTTCTAATAACTCACACCAAGCGTTTCAGTAACTTTGAATTCAATCTTTGAAATCAAAAGACTTGACAGTAGTTCTCACTTTTCATATAATGGCGATATTCATTGGGGAACAAAGTTGAGTTGAACCTACAGTTTCTGGGAGAGAACAATATGGCTTACGATTTACTCATCAAAGGGGGGACGTTGATTGACCCCGCACAGAATATTCACGCCACAAAAGACGTGGCGTTTGCAAACGGCGTCGTTGCCGAAGTCGGCGATGATCTGCCCAAGAGCGATGCCCGCGAGGTCTTGGACGCGAGTGGACGCATCGTCACGCCGGGGATGATCGATCTGCACGTCCATGTGTTCTACGGCGTCAGTCATTTCGGCATCGAACCCGACCCGACGTGTTTGGCAAAGGGCGTAACGACAGTGGTCGATGCCGGTTCAGCGGGTGCGGATATCTTTCCGGGGTTTCGCAAGTATGTGATTGACGTCAGTGACACGCGAATCTTTGCGCAGATCAACATTTCGTCGCAAGGGATGTTGACCCAGGAGATTGGCGAGTTTGAAATCCTCGAATACGCCAATGTCAGCAAAGCGTGTGAAATGATCGAAAAGCACCGCGATGTGATTTTGGGGGTGAAGGTGCGGCTGACAAAACACAGCATTGTCAGTGAGCGGTCGGGGATGCTGCCGTTGCATCGTGCACGCGAAGCTGCGGATGCGGCGGGCTTACCCATCATGGTGCATCCACAAGGCGCCTGGTGCGATTCGATTGACGACATTTTGGCGGTCATGGGCGAGCGTGACATCCTGACCCACTGCTTCCACGGAAGTGCATGTGGTATCTTAGATGACGATGGGAACGTGCGCAAGTCCGTGCGTGAGGCGATGGAGCGTGGTGTCGTCTTTGATGTCGGTCATGGTGCCGGGTCCTTTTCCTGGAACGTCGTTGAAAGCGCGATGGCGCAAAACGCCGCACCGCAAACCATTTCATCAGACCTGCATGTCTACAACGTCAACGGTCCCGTCTACGATCTGGCGACGACTGTGACCAAGTTCCTTCATCTCGGCATGTCACTCGACGACGCGATTGCGAAGGTCACCTCCGTTCCCGCGGAAGTCATTTTGATGCCCGGCAAAATCGGCACACTGGCCGCCGGCGCCTGGGGGGATGCGGTTGTCTTTGAGCTCCGCCAGGGCGAATTCCAACTCGTGGATTCACCCGGTGAGGTCCGTATCGGTAAGGAGAACCTCGTGCCCATCACGGTTGTCAAGGGCGGGCGGGTATATCGGCAAAATCGCTGACAGATCTGAAAACGAGAGGCACAGCTGTGGGAAGACCGAATATCCTGTTTATCATGTCGGATGACCATGCGGCGCAAGCCATGAGTTGCTATGGCAGTCGGATCAATGAAACCCCCAATATTGACCGCATCGCCCAGGACGGCATGATCTTTCACAACTGTTTCTGCACGAACTCCATCTGTACGCCGAGCCGTGCCAATATCTTGACCGGGCAGTACAGCCACCGAAACGGCGTCAAGACGCTAGCGGACAAGTTTGATGGCAGGAATCCGCACGTCGCGAAGATGCTTCAGTTGGACGGCTACCAAACGGCGATGATCGGCAAGTGGCATCTCGGCCACGGCGGCGTCTATGATCCGACTGGATTTGACTACTGGAATGTCCTGCCTGGACAGGGCTTGTATCATAACCCGGAGCTGATCGACAAAGATGGACCGAAGGTTTACGACGGTTACGTCACCGACATCATCACCGATTTGTCGCTAGCGTGGTTGAAGGATCGGGACGCGGACAGACCGTTTTTTCTGATGTGTCATCACAAGGCACCGCATCGCCCGTGGGACCCGGACGAGAAACACATGCACCTGTACGAAGACCTGGACATCCCGGAGCCGGAAACCTTCAACGACGATTACGCGAATCGGTCGAACGCGGCGAAGGAAGCGAAGATGCGAATCGATCGAGATCTCAACGCGAGAGATCTGAAGATCGAGCCGCCCGAAGGGCTGACGGGCCAAGCCCTGAAAAAATGGAAATACCAGCGATACATCAAAGACTACCTCCGCTGCGTTGCCTCGATCGATGACAACGTCGGACGCCTGCTCGATTACCTCGACGAGGAAGGGCTGACCGATGACACGCTTGTGATTTACACGTCCGATCAGGGATTTTTCCTGGGCGAACACGGCTGGTACGACAAGCGGTTCATGTACGAGGAATCGCTGAGAATGCCATTTGCGGTGCGCTATCCACGCGAGATTCAGCCCGGCAGTTCCTGCGACGCCATCGCGTTGAACGTGGACTTCGCCGAGACGTTTCTTGACTACGCAGGGCTTCCTATTCCTGGAGACATGCAGGGGAACAGCCTGCGTCCGTTGTTCAATGGCGAAACGCCGGAGGGTTGGCAGACGTCGCTGTACTATCGCTACTGGATGCACCTGGCCCATCACTACGTGTGCGCCCATTACGGTGTCCGTACGCATCGCTATAAGTTGATCTATTACTACGGCGAGGCGCTCGGCGCGACAGGTTCTGTCGATGAACCCAAGACGCCGGAATGGGAGTTGTTCGATCTCCAGAGTGACCCGTTAGAAATGAAGAATGTCTATGACGAGCCGGCGTATGCGGATGTCGTCAAGACGTTGAAGGAGGAACTTTATCGCTTGAAGAAGGAAGTCGGAGACGACGAATAAGGGCACAGGGCACGGGGTGCAAATCCCTACAAATTGCTGCGCCCTGGACACGGGTACGGGCGCTGCTTGCCGCGCCCTGATCTACAACCAATAACTTAACTTTCAAAAACAAACTATCGTTTTGGCCTGTCATCTTGAGCAAAGCGAAAGATCTCTCTCAGCAGTTATACTGCACGCCGCTAGAAATTGCGCTTTTTGGCACGCATACCCTTGCGAAGGTTCTAAACCTTCGCAAGGTTCAAAAGCGCAGTTTTAGACGATGGTAAGTATAGTACGAGATTCTTCGCTTCGCTCAGAATGACAACTTTAATATTGAAAATTACTTATAACTAAGGAGGATTGAAAAATGGCAGTAAAAAGCCCATTGGACAACATCGAACCCGGAATCAAAGTCACCGCACAGATGTCCCCCGAACCGAGTGAGGAAGATCTGCAGTTCGCCAAGCAGATGGGGGTGGACTACGTCGTGCTGTGGACCAACGGGGAAAATGCGAATTATGACTACTTCATGAGTCGGCGCGAGATTTTCGAGAACGCCGGTCTCAAGATCTACGGCTTCGGCAACAGCGATGTCCACAATCAGGACGCGATTGTGCTGAACCTGCCCAACCGCGATGAGAAGGTCGAGCAGTACAAACGATACATCCGCGATCTGGGCAAAGCGGGTATTCCGTACACCACCTACGCCCACATGGGCAACGGCATCTGGAGCACGGAACGCGAGACGACCCGCGGCGGTGCGAGTGCGAGGGGGTTTGATCTCGATAAAGCGCAAGAGGGGCATTGGCGGAATAAGACCTATTCGGTGCCGCTCTCACACGGACGCGAATATTCCGAAGCGGAGATCTGGGACAACTTCACCCATTTTATCAAGGAAGCCGCGCCGGTGGCGGAGGAGGCCGGCGTGATGATCGGCATCCACCCGGATGATCCGCCGGTGCCGAAACTGGCAGGCATCCCCCGCTGCATCTTTAGCAGCTTTGAAGGCTACAAGCGCGCGTTCGAAATCGCGGACAGCCCCAACGTCGGGATGTGCCTCTGCGTCGGCTGCTGGCTGGAGGGCGGCGAGTTGATGGGCAAAGATGTCCTGGAGTCCATGCGCTACTTCGGCGAACGGCGGAAGATCTTCAAGGTGCATTTCCGCAATGTGGACCAGCCGCTCCCGCATTTTGTCGAGACGTTTGTGGACAATGGCTATCAGGACATGTATCAGGTCATGAAGGTCATGCGGGAGGTGGAATTCAACGGCGTCGCCATTCCCGATCATGTCCCTTCAATGGTCGGCGGCCGAACCGGCACGGCGTACACCATCGCCTACATGAGCGCCCTCGTCAAACGGGCGAATGAAGAGGTCGGCGGGGCGTGATGCGTGAAGCGTAAAACGTAAAACGTAAGGAACTCCATTCACGTTTTACGTTTTACGTTTTAATCCAAGACGGCAAAATGACAAGACGGCAGGTGATACCATGCCCACCGATTTAGAAATCATAAAACAGTTGGAAGAAGAGATTGGTGCGGAATTAGAGGAAGCGGAATT
>JAPUIP010000371.1 GCA_027296925.1 Candidatus Poribacteria bacterium
CGCTTGCTTACACCCCGCCACCAACCCGCCGCAACCCTGGATGGTCATCTGACTTTCGCTCTGAAATACGAAGGCGTCGACCTCGCTGTTTTGAAATGCCTGTTCCTGACAATTGGCCCAGAGGCAATCGAGCAAATCCGAAGTGCTCCCTCAGGGAAACGCGGGATGCTATTGAACCAACCGGAGGCCGATGTGGTCAAGTTCGTTTGCGACCAGGGACAGCTTCCGTGTCTTTATTTCTGTCACAGCCGCAAGCGGTGTGAGGATCTGGCATTCGACTATGGAGAGTACGGCTGGATTTCGCCACATCCGGAGGCACTGTCTCGCTACGATGTCCTTTGCAATGAACGCGGAATCGATCAGGATAAAGGGGCCGTGCTGCTGCGTGAGAGCATCGCCTGTGGTATCGGCTACCATCATGCCGGGCTGCTACCTGGACTCAAAGATGTTATTGAACGCATGTTTGCTTTGGGGTTCATCCAGCTCATCTTCACGACCGAGACGTTTGCGCTGGGGCTTAATCTTCCCGTCAGTTCTGTTATTTTTGATCGGCTGGAAAAGTTTGATGGGGCACGCTGGCGTCATCTGAAATCCCAGGAATACCACCAGATGGCGGGGCGCGCCGGTCGTCGTGGGCTGGATACTTGTGGGCATGTGTACGCATGCGTGGACCCGTTTAAGACGGATGTGACGACTGTAAGCAAGGTCATGAGTCGTGACTTTGAGCAGATCGATTCGCGCCTAGACCCGTGCTACGCCACGCTTCTGAATCTGTATGGCGGACTCCGTGTAGGAAATCCGCAAATTGATGAAACTGGCGTCGCAGGCCATACACAATATGGCGCCGAAATGGATGCCTGGATCAAAAAGAGCTTCCGCTATTTTCAATCCCTCCAGCAGTTGAACCAACTCGATCAGCAGATCACCGGACTTGAGGATGAAGAACTACTGCCGGTGGAGTGCATCTACGATCAACCGCATCTCATCGAGGAATACCAGCAGATATCCGATGCGCTTGCAAAAGAAAAGACGGCCCAAAAAAAGCGTCAGCGTGAATTCCGACGCGCGAAGCGTGCGGAAAAACAGGAGGCCGCGCAGGCACTGGATGAACTCAACCGTTCCGTGGAACAGATCGAAGCGTCTCGTAACGCCCTGCTCTGTACGAATTGCCCCCATCGAGGGGAGTGTATGCGGCGTTCTCAGAAGTTGCGAAAGGCGCAACGCATGACGAACCGCCTGGCGCAGCGCAAAGCGGCAATCGAGCACCTCACACCCAACGAGGTGGATCGACGCCTTGCATTTCTGGAAAGCCTGGAATACATTCATGATGGTCAATTGACACCAAAAGGACGCTGTGCCGCCAGACTCTATGGGTATGAAATCCAAACGACGGAACTGCTGTACGATGGTTATTTCGATTGGCTCGACGAGGTGCAGATCAACATCCTCGCAACAGCGATCAGTTTTGCGTCGAGGCCGGATACGACTTACCAGCGCTTTGACCCGAAGCGCCTCGATCTTGATTTCGCGGTTTTAGATCGACGGATGCAGCGTTTAGCGGAACGCCAGCGTGCCTTTGGTATCGAGAGGCGGTTTAAGATGCTGGATGCGAGTCTCAGCAGCGTTGTCAATGCGTGGAGCAAGGGGTGTGAATTTTCTGAACTGGAAAAATATACCGATGCCGCAGAAGGGGATATTATTCGTGGGCTGCGTCGTGCCATCAATCTGCTCCGACAATTGGAGGGAGTGTTGCCAGAAGACACCAAGCTGCATCACAAGATCGGTCGCTGCATCGGTCGCATGAATCGTGGCATTGTGGACGCGGAAAGTGAACTGTCCCGTTAATAAGTGGCGGGTTGAAGAGTACGACTTTTTCATTCCAAGGAGTAAGCAACGGTGGCGAAGAGACGCAGACAGCGGGATCGAAAACAACACGAACATCATGAAGGTTCGCGAGGGCTTTCAACTCCCTACAGAACTGTGATCGGGGAAGGGCGTCAACTGGCAGAGATGTGGGAGGGAAACTGGAAGCGGCTTAATGAACGCCAGCGACTCATTCACGAATATTACGCACGTCCTGAAATCCAGCGAGCCATGTTTACGTATGCCAGTGGACGAAAGATCTCCGTGCTGCGAACGTTTCGCCCTCTCTACAATCGAATCGAGACGCCGGAGGATATTCTCTACATCGCGCTCTACCACGCTGAACAGAAAGGGATGTGGCCGTCTCTGCACGGCATGATTTCACGCCACATTGAGGAAAGCAACCAGCATGTTTGTGATTTCGTTGTCGAGGTCGATAAGATGAATTGGAGAGCGTGCTTTGAGGCAACGCTCCCATATATTGAACTGCTGCGAGACTTCGGCATCTATGCACGGATCAAGTTCAGCGGTCATGTCAGTGCGCATGTGATGATTCCAGGCGAAACCTTCTCCTCACCCGCCGACACCGGTAATCTCCGGAAGCAGTTTTCCGCCATCGCGACGGAACGGGAACTGTTGATGAATTATGTGCAAAAAATCGTGAAGCGTTCCGACAAATTGGATCGCTACTTTCTTCGGAGTTCCCACTTCCTGCGTCTGGCATATTCAATGAACGAACGTACCGGCCTGGTGAGCGTACCCATCGAAATGGAGAAGTTTGAAAAATTCTCGTGGAGGGATGCGGAAGCCCGTCGGGTTCAAGTGCTTGAGGAGTGGTGGAAACCGACGCCAGAAGATGCACAGGATCGAATGCGCGAGTTTGTGGCGTTTATCTCGCGCAACTATCACATTCTTCAGAAGGCAGAGGCCACCGAACAGCGAGAAAAGGCGAAGCAGTGTGCGGTACTTGAGGCGAAGAAACGCGGCAGGGGTGACAAACTGGCACGAGAAGGCCGGGAAAGCCCGGTTGCTGTGCGACACGCGACCCATCCGTTGGTGCATGCCGAGGATTATCAGCAGATGCTAAGCACGGCTCAGGAGGAGAAGGCATGGTGTGAGGTGTTTCTGGCGTGCGACGGACTGAGCGAATCTTTATCGCAGCTTCAGGGAGCAGGGAGCGTGACGAGTCTGCAAGATCTCGCAACACGGCATGGAGGTTCTCTGAACGAACTCTGGCGTGCCTGGCATTGGTTGCACCACCTCCCGGCGTTGGTGCACTACTCCCAAAGTGAGGTGCAGCGGCACATCTTCCAAACGAGCCAACGGAGACGGCTTCGGCTTTGGAGCGAAGAGGGCCAGTTTCAACTCCAACGCCCCGAAGACGTTTACTTGTTGGCGGTCTTTCATCATAAGTTACTGGGAACACACGAATATCCGGCGTTCCTAATGTCCGTTGCTCGATATGAACCGGATACACGGTTCCCGTCGGGGTATGATCTGATGATCGATGTCGATGGGCATGGACAGGAGACCGTTGCCGCTGAAGTTGCTGCGGAATTGGGGAAAGCGCTTTCGTCACAAAATCTCGAATTTATCGCGTATCACGCCGGTATGCCTCACATCTATTTCTGGATACAGACGCCACAGGTAGATGAGATGCAGGTTGAGCGAAACGAAATACCGAACATGGAGTCGGCCGAAATGTCTCAGCGATACGCCACTATCACTGACGGGATACACGAGTCGATGCGTCATACGCGCTTTCCGCAAGTGCATTGGCGGGTGTTAAAATCTGACGAATTCGTCCCGATGCCGCACAGCTTGAATGCGTATACCGGGGTCGCCTGTCATCTTATTGAGGGAATGCCTTTCAACCTCAGCCAGACAATGGGCAAGCCAACCAGCAGCAGAAGTTGTAATGCCAGTGTTTTGGGCAACAACGCCGCATCATGAGTCCATGTCGATACAATGAACGGAATGAGCAGAAAAGCAACGAGAATCAGGCCCTTGACTGTAGAATTCGGTATCGATTTGTCCATAGCTAATTCTATTTTTCCAATCTTAGAGTATTGAGCAACGCACGGGCCTCCAAGCGGGAAGGGTTTGCGGACTCCAGTTTCAACAAGATCTCGCGAGCCCCCGCTGGATCAGAATCGGCTTGGTGACGGGCGTGCTCAAGAAGCATCGCATAACCGGACAGGAAATCGTGGCTTGTCTGCGCGCTCGCTAGGTAAGCGTCTCGTGCCTTGGTTTTTTGTCCATTCAGGTCCAGGATACCACCGCTAAGGAAGAGATTCCGAGCGGCCAAGTAACGGGTCAGACGTTGCGCAAAATCTTGAGCCGCTTGACTCCCATCCACAGCAACCACTTCGGACGGGTGGGGGTGGAAGGCGTCCAGAAGCGCTTCCGGTAAAGTCACCTGGGACCGGAGCGTCTCGACAACCGCCTGGAAACTGACTCTCAGCGGGCGCCGTTTTTCATAGGTGTAGCGGGGCGCCTCGAAGGTAATTCGGGGGCGGTCGTCGGTATTGAGCGGGCCCGCACCGGCAAAAGCAGCCAATTCTTCCCTGCCCGCCGCCAGTGCGCCAAAGAGTATCACTTCATCGGAAAGGTTAACATCAGCCAGGGCTCTTAAGAGCGATGGTTCGCGAACCCGCTGCCGAAACCAATCGTGCGGGTACGTCACCGGTTGGAGGGTCCCAACGAGGGCAAGAGGCAGTGTGGAAATATCAGAATGCGGTTGATAGTAGGCGCGGACATAAGGAAAAGTTTCAAGAAAAGTCCGAATAATGACCTTTGTCATTTCCGTATCAAGCTGATAAAGTGGCAACCACTGGCAGAACAGTCCGCCGGGCGCGAGTCTTTCCCGAACCGCGAGGAAGTGTTCCAATGTGTACAGAGACCCCGAGCCGTCTCGCGACGGATGGAAGAGATCGGCGATAATAACATCATATTTTCTTTGAGTTGCGCGGATGTATCGCCGGGCGTCGGCGA
>JAPUIP010000372.1 GCA_027296925.1 Candidatus Poribacteria bacterium
CCCCTTGGGTGTAGCCGAGGAACACACCCATCTGGCAGTTATCGACTTTACCCAATCGACCACAATATTGACGGGCGACACCGACAGACATTTCACCCGATTTGGGAAATCCGGATTCGTCAATGTGAATGCCGCCATGCGTCTCATCACCGATTCGGGTAACCACCACCTGATTGATGTCATCAATCAGTGGTTCATCCTTCCAGGGTGAATGGGTGACGAAATGCTGCATCGACTGTGACTTGGCGTTGGGAACGATTTTTTCAAATGCCCAGAGATTTCCCCGCTCCTGACAGGTCAACAGTCCATGCAGATACTGTTTGGCTTGTTGGCTCATGGTTCTTGTCGCTGTCGTAAAATGCGGCGCAAACTGGTGATGAAATCGTTCAAAGTGTTCTATAGCGGCTGAGACATCTTGTTCACACAATTCAATCAGTGACATCTATATCCCCTTATTAGGGAATATTGTACCCGCTATCGCGGTGTTTCAGCATCTGAAACACGGCTTATCCTAATGTGACAAAGTCGAGTTATAGCATGCCCAAAGTTTGTCGGCGCCGAAAAAAATAGGTCAAATTAGCGAGCGAGTTGTACCTCCACAATCAATCAACGAAAATATCCTTCAGCCCAATCTCAATCACCTGACCAACCTTAGCCAGCCTTTCCATATCCATCTTGTTACGGTCGCCCACAATCGAAATGAGCTTCGGACGACCATGAACGTGCCCCTTATGGAATTGGAGCATCAGGTCCATATCCGACTTTTGTATCTGTTCATAGCGCCATTTTCGCGGATCAATCGGCACCTCCAGGCGTTCCCAGGAGCGCACCGCGCCAATGACATCGCGGAAACCGATCTTCGCCGTGCGATAACGGTTGATTCTGGATTGACGCGCTTCATCGAAACGCTCGGGGGATTCCGGGAGGTTATCAATGAGGTCGATGAAGGCCTCCACAGCTTCCGCCGTTTTGTCCGTCTGGCAGGCGATATACCCCCTCATCAGATTCTGCTTGCCTTTGCGACTGCCGGTGGCGTATCTGGCAGATGTGGAATAGGCCAGCGCGCGGGCTTCGCGTAGTTCCTGGAAGACAATGCCGGACATGCCCCCTGCAAAGTAAGCATTATAAAGCTGGATGGCTGGATTGTTGGCTTCGTTGTAGTCCTCGTCGCCAAATTCGATGTTTACCTGCGATTGCGCCAGTTCTTTGTGGAAGAAGAATACCTCGGTTTCTTCGGGGATGCGCGCCTTGAGGAAATGGTAAGGCGGCGGTGTTTGCAGATCGCCTGAAATAGGATGATACTTTTTCAGGGTAGCTAACACTTTATCCAGCGACAATGAACCTGTATAGCTGATGGTGTGTTGGTAGTTCAAGAGGCCCTGAATCACCTCGTGGAGTTCGTCCACCGTTAGCTTCTGGACGGCTCCGCTGGGCGCCAAACGCAGAAACCGCGAGTCCACCCCGTGACGATTGTAATTCACGAGGGCGCTTCGTATGGTACGGTAGTTTTTCTTGGCATCTTCCCGGTTGACCAGGATGATTTTAATCAATTCCTCCAGCGTCGCGGCATCGGCGGTTGGATGCTTCAGGTAATCGACAAGCAAAGCCAGAGACGCGCTGAAGTTTTCATCCAATCCTGAAATGGAGATAGTGGTTTCGTTGTTTCTAACATTGATGCTGAAGTCAGTCCCAAGTTTATACCACTCTTTTTTCAGGGCTTCGGCGCTGTATTTGGCGGCGCCAGATTTATCGAGCAGTTGCGCGGCGATAGGTAGCTTATTATCGTGGCGGCTGCCGATCTCGATGGACATCGTGAAGGCAAAGAGGTCGTTGATTGGGTTCTGGGCGTAATAGAGCTTGACGCCATCGTGATAGTCGGTGGTCTTGTAGTCTTTATCCGAATCGACGAAAACTGGCTCGATCTCTTCCACAGACATCGCCAGGACGCCTTTGGCAAAATCCGATTGCCTTGTGGCGTCAATCTCGATGGTATCGAGCGCGGGTTTTTCAATGGAAGGAACCTCGTGCTGCTCATCCACACGATAGCCCGCCACATAGTTATCGCCGAAATATCGGTTCGCCGCCGCAACGAGGCCTTGTTTGGTCAGCTTCTCCATGCGCGAGATTTCGCTGACGGTGTCATCCCAGTCCTGGTAGGCTAAGAACGAATCACGCATGATACTGACCCTCGCACGATTCGACTCCAAATCCGCCTTCTGAGATTTCTTAAAGTCGGTCACAACGGCTGGAATGATCCATTCTTCAAACTCGCCCTTTTTGATTAATTCGATTTGCTCCAGAAGAAGCGCTTCAACTTCTTCGAGGGACTGTCCCTCCTTCGGAATGCCCCACAGGTATTGCGTGCCATAGTCGTTGCCCAGATAGGGATATGAACCTGCTCGCCGGACTTTTTGCCCCTGATTGAGGTTCAGGTTGATGAGTCCGGCAGTCGCGTTATGCAGGATCATGTCGATAAGCTTCAAGGCTTCCGCATCCTGGTGATTGCGACCGGCCGTCCGAAAGGCAAGCCGGACATACTCCTCGCCCTGATATTTTACCGTCACACGTTCAGCCCCCTGAAGCGGCTCTTCTTCCCACGTTTTGGCTCCGGGCAGTTCCTCCGCCTCCCACCGGGAAAAGTATTCGTCGATAATGCGGATGGTTTCTTCGCTATCAATGTCGCCAGAGATGTGAACTGCCATGTTATTCGGGACATAATAGGTATGGTAGAATTCATACATCTTTTTCAGGGATGGATTCTTCAGATGTTCGACTGAACCGAGGGTCGTCTGCTGCCCGTAGGGATGATTCTTATACAGTAGCTTTCTAACGGCTTCACCGATGATCCGGCTTTTATTATCCATCGACCGGTTCTTTTCTTCATAGACAGTTTCTAGCTCAGTCTGGAAGAGACGAAAAACAGGGTCAATGAAGCGATCTGATTCAATTATCGCCCACTGTTTCAGACGGTTGGCGGGCAGGTCTACCTTGTAAACCGTCTCCTCGTGCCAAGTATGAGCATTGCGACCAACACCTCCCAGTGCTTTGTAAAGCTTGTCGAGTTCTCTGGGAATACTATATTGCGCAGCAAGTTGTGATTCTTTGTTGATCTCGGCGTAGATCTCTTTACGTTTGGCGGGGTCGGTTTCGTGGAAATGCTGTTCATAGAGCTCGACAATTCTGTCAAGATGGGGTTTCTCTTTTTCATAGTCAATAGTCCCCATATTTTTGGTGCCTTTGGATAGCATGTGCTCCAGATAGTGAGCCATACCGGTTGTCTCTGCCGGATCATGCTTGCTGCCAGCGCGGACAGCGATTTCAGCGTAAAGGCGAGGTTCTTCATGATTCTCAGTGAGGTAGACGGTAAAGCCGTTGTCCAACTGATAAATCTGGACTGCCATCGGGCCGGCTGGATTCGGTTCATTGATGCGTTTATAGCCAGCCCAGCTAGTGGACGCAATCAAGCTGACAATTGCGACGATAATCGATAGTTGAAATAAAAAGTGCCTTCTTTGGTGCATGTTTGGACTCCTTATACCGTTAGGTGTCACCCTCCGAACCCGCGCGGGCGCGACCGTTGCGATGGATCTCGGCGAATCCTTCGCCGCACCACAGGCACACCCTCAGGCGGGCAGTTTATCCCGAACTTTGAGGGGCAAGCTTCCTTTCAGTCGCTCACCTCGAAGCGCGGTACAGGCCGGACAAGTACCCTCCCTCGAAGCTCGGGATACCTCGAAGCTCCCCTCGAAGCTTACCTCGAAGCTCGGCACAGGCGGGACAGGCGGCACAAGTTTCCATAACGGGCAGTGACCGAAGGGAATCCTGTAAGGGTTCCTTTCCCTACGGTCATTGCTATTCTCTCTATGAGAGTCCGATGAATCAAAATCCATCACAACTCAAACAGTGACAGACCCCGTCAGATGTTGAT
>JAPUIP010000373.1 GCA_027296925.1 Candidatus Poribacteria bacterium
AGCAGAAATACTCATTGAAGCTCCCATTGGATGTGGGGTTTCGACTCATTGAAAATGCACTCAAAGCTCCAGAGGAAGTCGCTCTTTTAGAAAAGAAGCTTCGACCAATCAAAGATATTCGGAAACCAGAGAATCAGGGGAAACAGAAAGTAGAATCCCCAGAATTTCTTTCGATGCTTGAATCGGAGTTGACCAAGATTGAGGCAAAAATTAAAGAGAAGGAGGCCAAGAATGAACGGTAGAAAACTGTGGGTGATTGGGTTGAGTACATACCTGATACAATGTATGATGACATAGTATGATGACATAGATCCGGGTGAACACAAAAAAGAAAGCTTGGAATGTGATGATAAATAGGGGATCTGGTATCAATATGATTCGGGAAGTGTTCCACAACCGAGTGCGCCTCCTCTTCATCAAGTTTCAAGGCTCTCTTTGGATCGCATGCTTCCCCTCATTGAAGAAGGAACCATCCCAACTAAGACAGAATTGGTCGGAAATTATCCCAACCCTTTTAATCCAGAAACATGGATTGCAACGCCGTCTCCATATCGCGATCAAAGTCATCAAACCGTCACTCACAGGAAACCCGTCCATCGTAGCCCACCTGCTTCAGCTAAAATGCCGTCAGATCTGCAAATGAGGAGAAGGAGATTGGACGGATACCGTTGCGCCGCATCAGACGCACCGAATGTTACGCAATCCGCATTACGCTTTATGCTTTACGCGTGAGATCGTCATTCTGGCTGCAAGGCCGAAGCGGTCATATTTATTTTAGCGAGGCCATTAGAACTGCCGACCCAAGCAAAGCCTTCGCCGAGAGCGATGCAAGTCAAGGTTGGGACGCCAAACCAATCTGCGGGCGCCTCAATCAGATCCCATCCCCCCGGCTGTTTCTGGATGTACAATCCGTCGTTTGTCGCGAGCACAAGAGGAGCAGATTCCGCCGTTTCTTCCGTGGCTCTGCCAACAGCAACGTAGATGTTTTCGACAGGCACCAGCGTTCCACTTATGACTTCCTCTACTCGACTCTTAAATTCCTTAAATTCATTGGGCGCAACAATAGCGAATCCACTGCGGTCATCATTACTATCACTGCTATCTTTGTAATACCATGTAAAGAAAACCTGATTCCCGACAACATCAAAGTTCACGATTGAACTCCCCGGTCTCAGTTCCTCGGGTTCAAAATCACGCCAATAGTCGAGCTCCCGATCGTAGGCTGCTATTCCACTTGCTGACGTGCCGATCCAAACTGTCGTCGGCGCGACGGCCAGTGCGACGATGTCGTCAGCCGGCAGATAGTCTTCCTCTCTGTTGTATGTCGTCCACTTTCCTGTCAACCGATGGTACCGCGCAACCCCCGAAAACGTACCGATCCACACCTCATCTCCATCGATTTTAATATCGTATACCGTTTTGTGCGGAAGCCCATTTCGTGTGTTGTAAGCCTCAGAGATTTGCGTCAGCTTATTATAGCGGATGACGCCGTGATTTAAGGTGCCGATCCACAATTCCTGTTCGTCAACATCCAATGCCTTCACATGAATCGGATCTGTTTCATCAAACGTGGTATTGATGAATTCGGTAATATTTGTCATGGGCTGCCACGAACCCATACTGATATCAATCTGTGCCAGCCCCTTTGCGGTACCAATCCATAGGGTTTCCCCATCGACAGCAACCGCTTGGATCTGGTTGCTCGGCAAACCATCGGACACCTTATAAATCGTCCACGCGCTTTCGTCACGCTTCTTCTGTGCCTCTCGCTTCATCTTGAGATTCGGCGTGTTTTCATAAGCGTAGCTATAGTCTGTGAAAGCGTCCTGGTTTTGCCGTAACTGCAAAAAAGCGTCGCCCCGTGCGAGGTGAGTCGCAATCAACCATTCACTCTCAGGGTAATTCAGGATAAATTTGGTTAAGGTATCAACGGCTATCGCGGCTTGTCCCACCTTGGATTGCAGCACGCCCATGAGATAGGAGGCCCGTTCCAGGTGCATGCTGTCCGGAAATTGCGCTACAGCTTCCTGAAGGGTGCTGAGCCCTTCCTTGGCCGCATCCAGTTCTTCCGTCAACAGAAATCCCGCGGTGTAAGCTGCGAACTCCGCATTCGGATGGTCTGAATAGTGACGGAATACCAGCAGATACGCATCAACCGCCTTACGATATTCTTCCGCCGCGAAGTAAGTATCGCCGGCTTGCCTGAACTGCGCCGCCATATTATATCCCTCAGCGTTGATCTTTGCGACGTGACCAAAGTATCTGATGGCCTCGTCGTTATTCCCCTCCTCCTGGAAGAGGAGACCGAGTTGGTAATGGGCTTCGGCGTATTTGGGAAACGCGGCGATCGCCGCCAGAAAACGATCCTTGGCTTCTTCACGCATCTCTAACTGCAAGAAAGCCTCACCATGACGGAAGTGTTTTTCGGCTGCCGCATCAGGAATTAAATCTACATCTTCAAAGGGAACAATATTCTTGACATCGCTGAGGGGAATTGAGAGTCTCTGATTGTAAATTTCAATGTGAGCGGATTTTTCATCAGCACCCAACCAGCGCCCTCTGAGATGGTCACCGTTTTTGAGGTAGATCGATGCATACTGCTGACCATACACAACACCTGTCCATAAGATCAAGATGAACCCAATTAACAATTGCCTGAAGTTAAATCCATTTTGCATGCTTATTTTCCTCATGCTTTTCGAGCAGGCGTGTATTGATGGAGGTTCAAAAAGTCACGAGGTGCTTGTCGAATCCTTCGTAGCTGAGAGAATGTAATTCGCCATCTCTTGTTGCGCATCATTGTTTTGCCAGCCAACCCACCAGAATTCGCAACCGATTTCATACCCGTCGCGTATTCGCTTACATCGGGCCACTCTGGCGAGCGCGAGCATGTTCGCCGGGAGATCATTCGAGTTCATCTCAAGTGCCAACATCGTGTCCTCTGGGACCACCTCGTCAGCTGTAAAGCAGATCCCGCCACCGCTGATATTCACAGAATACTGGCGAATCGGATCTTTGGTCAGTTGGCTTCTGTCGAGAACGCGATAAGTCAACTCCCACTGTTCATCTAACCGAGGAAATTTTCGCTTGTTTAGCATAACAGACCTCCAATTGTAATATACGAAATTGAAAAGTGCTTCATCTTTCCTGATGAAATTGGTACGATAAGACTATCGATAACAAGCGGATATGTCAGATAGAGCGGACAGTTTCAGTGCCGAATAGTATACAATGGCGTTTAAGAACCTGTCAAGCTGAGGAAATAACTGATGTCGCCGCACATTTAAGAGGAATTGCGCGTGAGTTGAACGGTCGTGTCTGACGGCGGCAAACATCGTCGATCATCACAAGCCTGGTAACTGAGATTCAGGTTCAGGGGAAACGCCTGTTCAAGCGATGCGCCGGGCTTCAGCTTTAGCTTTATCTGCACCGTGACCTTGCCTTCGTATACGGTGATTGGCTTATCACTGAAGCCTGGATGAATCGATTTGCCTTTGGGATATGTCACGGACAAGACTTCGACGGGGGCGTTTGGATTGACGGATATCGTCGTGGGAATCAGCAGATCTAAAGAGGCCGGATTGGCGTTAATATGCCAGCCTTCAGCAATCTCTAAGTGTACCTCCACATCAAAGGGGGCTTTAGGCGAGAGCTTTGCTTTCGACGCGACGATGGCTGAAGGTTTCACCACGGCTAAAGCGTTCTGATTGCCAGCCAACGGTTTGGGAGGGGAGAAGAGGTCAATGTCAGTCGCTTCCCCTGTATTCACTCCGACTTGAACAGGTGGGTGTTGCCTGGCTTCTCCAACTTTGGTCCAGTCCGTCGAAACGTAGTGATTCGCGGCGACAAGCATGTGCATAAAGCCACGCGGGGATTGTGACATCATACTCGCGAAGCTCTGAAGGGTTCTCTTTGCTTTGTCGAGATAGTCTTTTCGACCCGCTCGTTGCGTGAGCTTGAGCAGGTTGTTGACCGCGACAGCGTTCCCCGATGGGAGGGCGGAGTCATAAGGTTTCTTGGTACGGACCACTAGATGTTCCTGATCGGCTAGCGTAAAGTAGAATCCCCCCTCTTTGTCATCCCAGAATAATTGAATCATCGTATCGGTTAGGGATTGCGCGTCATCCAACCAACGCCCGTCTCCAGTCGCCTGATGCAAACGCAGCAAACCGCGCACGAGGAAGGCATAGTCATCAAGATAACCGTCATATTTCGCAACGCCGTCCTTGTAGGTCCGCATCAACCGGCCGTCGGATCTTCGGAGGTGCTTCAGGGCAAATGTCGCTGCATTTTCAGCGGCCTCGCCATACCGCTCCTCACCGAGCACTTCATAGCCGTAAGCAAGCGCATCAATCATCAAGCCGTTCCAACTGGTTATCACTTTCGTATCGAGCAGTGGACCTTTCCTTTTTCCACGGGCCTCTAATAGTTTCGCCTTAAGCGGTTCAAGCTGTCTGCGGATGTCATCCTCCGATTTCTTGCGTTTTTTTGCCGTACTTGCAATCGGGGCAGGGAGATACAGCACATTAGTCTCGCCCTCAAAGTTAGGTCCTTTGTCCACGCCGTAGACCTGCATGAATAGTTTTGACCCCTTCTTTCCAAGAATCTGTTGAATCTCCTTTTTTGTCCATACGTAGGATTTCCCTTCCTCCGCATCGACCTCCGCATCGAGTGCAGAGTAGAATCCACCTTCCGGCGATGTCATCTCCCGAAAAACGAACGTAAAAGTCTCTTCGGCAATTCGTCGGTAAAGTGGGTCTTTTGTCCATTGATAGGTTTGCAGGTACACTTTCGCCAGTTGGGCGTTGTCGTAGAGCATCTTTTCAAAGTGCGGTATCAACCAGCGCGCATCCGTCGAGTAACGGTGAAATCCGCCACCGATCTGATCATACATGCCGCCATACGCCATCATGTCAAGGGTATGGGTGATCATCTCCAGAGTCGGTTCGGTGGGATTGCGCTGATATTCGCTCAGGAGCAGTTCAAGGTTCGTGGGGCTGGGAAACTTCGGCGCCCCACCGAAACCGCCGTAGTTCTCATCGTATCCTGAGCGAAGCGCTTCCACCGCCGACGTGATCAGTTGTTGATCAAGAGGTGTCTTATCGGAATCGGTTTGGTTAATACTCGTTGCCTGTTTGATGGCCCCTGTAATCTTCTCCGCCTGAGCGATGACCTCTCCCTGTTGATTCAACCATACATCATGAAGGGCTTGCAACACCCGCGGAAAGCCCGGACGGCCAAGGCTATCGACCGGCGGGAAATAGGTCCCAGCGAAAAACGGCTGCAGGTCTGGCGTCAAAAAGACAGAGTTTGGCCAGCCGCCACGGCCCGTCATAATTTGGGTGGCTGTCATGTAGATTTCGTCGAGATCTGGACGTTCCTCGCGATCGACTTTGATGTTGATGAACCAATCGTTCATCACCTTCGCAATCTCCGGGTTGGAGAAAACCGTCCTTTCCATCACATGACACCAATAGCATGTGGAGTAACCGACCGACAGGAAAATCGGCCTATTTTCCGCCTTCGCTCGTTCTAATGCTTCAGGCCCCCAGGAATACCAATCGACCGGGTTGTGCGCATGTAAAAGCAGGTAAGGGCTTGTTTCATGGATGAGTTGATTTGTCCATTTCCACGTGCCATCGGGGTTTTTGAGCGTTTCTTCGTGCGCCTCCTCGGCAGCGGTCCCGGCATTGTTCACCAGAATGATTGTACCCAATAGTGATAGCGTAAAGCAAAAGATGAAGCGAAAGTCGGAGGAAAAGCCTAGCTTTGAGCCCATCGGGATTTCTCCTTGTGTTTTGAGGGATAAGGATACGACAGCACACTTTAGTATATTGTAGCATAATCTTTCATAAATAGGCAGACTGAAAAGTGGAAAATTGCGATTACACTGATAGGGCATCTGTTTAGAGTAGATCTTTTGTAGCTTTTCTGCTATCATTTATTCCAACTTCATTAACTGGAAAGGAAACCCGATGGATTACAGAAAAATCCCCGGAGTAGAAAAAGAGATCTCGCAGCTTGTGTTAGGCTGTATGCTGTTCTCACCTGATGAAGCGACCTGGAGTTACGCTATGCTCGATTCGTTCTTTGCTGCCGGCGGAAATGCGCTTGATACGGCATACAGCTACGCTGGCGGCGACAGTGAGCGGCTGATTGGTATGTGGATGAAGAAGCGCAAAAATCGATCGGCGGTGTTCTTGATTGACAAGGGCGGGCACCCGCACGCCGCCGTACCCCGGCCACGGATTGCGCCGGAGGAGCTTGAGCACGACATCCGAGAAAGTCTGATTCGGTTGCAAACCGATTACATCGATCTGTATCTGCTGCACCGAGACGATCCGCGCATCCCCGCAAGCACGGTAATCGATTGCCTGAATCAGGAGATTGGCGCGGGCAGAATCAGAGCCATCGGCGCATCAAATTGGGAACACGAGCGCGTTCAGGAAGCGAATGAGTACGCCGAGAAATGTGGGATGAAGGGATTTGTGGTGAGCAGCAACAATATCAGTCTAGCGGTTCCAATGGAACCGATGTGGGCCGGCGTTGTGTCCGTGTCGGAAGCAGCCTGGCGCTGGCACAAGGAAACCCAATTTCCACTGATGCCCTGGTCCTCACAGGCGAGGGGTTTTTTCAGTGGACATTTCACCCCTGAAAATCGCGAGAATCCAGATATGGTACGGGTGTATTATAATGATGCTAACTTTGAGCGGCTCAGGCGGGCACAGCTATTGGGGAAGAAGAAGGGGTGTTCCGCAATCCAGATCTCGCTCGCGTATGTTTTGGGGCAGCCGTTTCCGACCTTTCCAATCGTTGGCCCAGTAAAGCTCGAAGAACTATCTTCATGCCTTGACGCATTGGAAATCCAGTTGTCCCCCGATGAGATGCGTTGGCTGAACCTGGAGATTGAGGATAACAACCTGTGATGACTTTGGCATTCAGAATGTTATCTGGCTATCTACGGGCCGAATGCAGTCCGGCAGGTCATTCTGTGGGGAATTGACCAAACGGGAAACCGGGTAAGCGACCATCTCTTCAGGGGGGTACGGCGTGAGAAGTTCGTTCAATCGATCGGGCGGTTGCTGACATGGGTCGAGCCATTGTTCGTAACTCTCAGGAGGAAGGATGACCGGCATGCGCCTGTGAATTTTTTCCATCAGCGAATTGGGAGTGGTTGTGATAATCGTACATGATAAAAGCGGATCGTCGTCATCCGACGGCCGCCAGACTTCCCATAGGCCCGCGAAGGCAAACGGTTTCTCGGATCTGAGTTGAATGTATATTGGGGTCTTGGAAGAATGCCCGGGTTCGCGGTGCCATTCATAAAAGCCATCGGCCAGAATGAGACATCTTCGCCGTTTGTAAGACGTTCGGAAGGCGGGTTTCTCTGAGAGCGTTTCGGCGCGTGCATTAATCATTCGGTTTCCGATTTTAGGGTCTTTTGCCCAGAACGGAACCAACCCCCAGTGGAAGCGTTCCACTTTGTGTTCGCCGTTGTTTGGAACCGCTGCGACTTGCTGAGTCGGAGCGATGTTGTAATGGGGGGACAGTTCATCTAGAATTTCAAATTCGGGAAAGGTTTCTGTTAAAGTCTCGGGGTCCGTTTTCAGCGTGAATCGTCCACACATGATTGCCTCCTTAAAACTGGACTACTGGGCTTACAGACTTATAAAATATCGCCGCTGCCCTCAAGGGTTAATCATACTATAACATTTGTTAAATATCAATGAAAAAGCTGATGCAAGCCCCGATGCTAAAGCGCAGGATGCATCGTATGCCACGGTGTTGCTACCTCGTAAGCATGAGCGACTTGAAGCAACGTCTCTTCAGACCACCATGGGCCGGACACCTGAAGTCCGATGGGCAAACGCTCTTGCGTAAAGCCACACGGTACGGAGATTGATGGAAGACCGAGCAGATTGAAGAGGCGGGTGTTCTGAGTCAATCGAGGGCGAATGCGATTCGACTCACTGCCGCCGGAGAGATCGTGGCTGCTCCGTAGGGGAGCGGGAATGGGGACCGTCGGCGATAAGATGAAATCAACCTGTTCAAACGCCTGCGAAAATTCCCGTCTTGCCATTTCTCGCGCCCGAACCGCTTTCACATAATCAGACGCCGAGAGGGACAGACCGGCTTCAAGTAACTCTCGCACATCGACACCGTAATCCGCTCGATGGGCTTCAAGGCTTTGCTGATGGAAGTGCCCGGCTTCGGCCATCAAAACCGTCAGCGTTGCCTCATGTCCTGCTTCCACAGACGGCAGATCCAGCTCACGAATCTCTACCCCGAGCTCGTTCAGAACCTGAATCGCTTCGCGTACCGCATCTTCGACGTCGGGATGGAGGTTTTCAAAGAAGTGCTGTTTCGGAATGCCCCCTTTCATCCCATCAATTGGCCGCGCTAAACTTTCCGTATAATCTGGTACGGGCTGGTTTGCGCTATGCACATCGTGGGCGTCGTAGCTCGCCAGCGCGTTCATCATGAGCGCGACATCGTGCACATGACGGCACATCGGGCCGACGCAATCCAGAGATTGGGCGAGTTCAACCACGCCGTAGACACTCACACGCCCATAAGTCGGCTTCAGCCCCACATGCCCACACACCGCCGCCGGGATGCGAATCGAGCCCCCCGTGTCGCTTCCCAATGCGCCGGCACAGCATCCCGCGACAACGGCGGCTGCGGAACCACCACTTGAACCGCCCGGCACACGGGACGTGTCCCACGGATTAGCGGTCGCACCGAAGTGCGGGTTCTCCGTCGTCACGCCAAAGGCAAATTCGTGCAGATTCGTCTTGCCGACGACGACTGCGCCCGCCTGTTTCAGCTTGGTTACAACCGTCGCATCGGCCTGTGGTGATTCCTCCGCAAAGAACTTTGAGCCGCATGTGGTGTGCGTTCCAGCGATACGGATGATGTCTTTGAGAGCGATTGGTATGCCGTGCAGGGGACCGCGATCTTTCCCTTGTCGAATCTCTGTTTCCGCCTGTCGGGCGTTTTCAAGGCTCTCCTCGCGAAACAACGTAATGAAAGCGTTCAATCGTGGTTCGTGCTGATCGATTGCCTGAAATGTCGTCTCAATCAGGTTGACAGGGGAAATTTTTCCCTCGCGTATCAGCTTTGCGAGTTGAGCGATTGAACCGTGAAGTATCTCTTTCATTCTGACCTCCGTTAGCCTTTCACAAACTGCGCGATAATCGCGACAAGAATCCCGAACCAGACGGGAATCATCATCCCGATGGTCCACTTGAAGTTCTCTCGGATTTCTCTGCTCAAACGGGACTCAACTTCACTCACGCGAGTTTCGAGTGAACTCATACGACTTTCAAGCGAACCCATCCGAGCGTCAAGTGTACCAAATCGCTCATTGATCTGATCCAATGCACCGCGCAAGTAATTTTGGTCTTTAGAGATCTGTGTTAAAACTTCACCTTGTTGTTGAAGGAGATTCTTGATTTCTGTAATTTCTGGACTGATATTCATGTAAGTTTCTCCTATACCACGCACACTCAGAGCGAAGCAATTGTTCATTGATGGGAGTAGATATGTCGGTTTTTCCCAACGAATGCTTCCCCTTAACGTTTCAGGAGTTCTTCGGCATTTGCATGGATTTTTGTCAGGTCTTCCGCCTTGTTGAGTTCATACATGAACACCCCAGGATACTCAATCTCATTCAACGTATCCACGACGCCAGCCCAGTCGATGTTGGCAAGTCCGGGGAGAAGATGTTCATCCTGTTCACCGTGGTTGTCATGCAGGTGGGTTGTGAAAAGGTGTTTTCCCGCAATTCGGAGGGCTTCTACCGGATCGCCGACAATGTTGCGGTGCCCTGTATCGATGCAGATACCAACGTTTGCCGCTCCCAAGTCGGTGATCAGTTGGACGAGGCGCGTCGGTTCACGGGTATATCCACGCGGCGTGTTCTCCAATGCGAAGGACACCTCTCTGGGGGCTGCATACTGCGCAAGGGTGTGCAGATTGTCGAGAAAAGCGGTTC
>JAPUIP010000374.1 GCA_027296925.1 Candidatus Poribacteria bacterium
GCGATGGTCACAATCCGCTCATCGTCAAGCAACGTGGCGAGTCGCTCGCTGTGATCGATTGTGGGTACAATCATCGTGCGTCTAGAGCCATCATGTAACGTCCCATTTCCTTTGGTATCAAGGACTTTCTCTAACTCTTCAGTAACCCACGCGACCTCGGCCGGGCTGAAAAGTTGGCGATAGCATATATAGCCGAAGGTATGGAAAAAGTTGAGTTGTTGCTCTGTTATCTGCATGTTCGATCCTCCGTGTGCGAGTTTTGTAAATTGGCCTCTGATTTGGTGTGTCTGTAAACAATCACCACGGCGCTAGTACACGTCGGCGTAAATAATTGACCATTTATCTTTAAGCTACTATCTGATTTAGGCATAACATCCAACTGGTAACAAACTTCTGCCGAGGTGTACTAGGTTGGTCTTTGACCTGAACTTCCAATCCACGTTCCATCAATGCGTCCCCGGTCATTTTTGCCGTTCTCCCGCTGTCAACGTCCTTCCATTCGTATAACGCCTTCGGATTCAATCCGTGAAGTCTGAACTGGTGGGTGGAAATACCGCTTCCTGACCGACGAAATGCCTGAACCAGTCCCTCGCCCAGGTCTGAACGATTGAACTGCCAAGCCAGCCACACGTCATCGGATACACGGTAAGGCGTGAGGGGATGAAAGTCTCCTGCAAACAGATGTCTGATGCACTTATACTCGTTGAGCAATTTCGTCACACCTTCCCAGATACAGGGGTCTTGATAATTCAAGGCGAGAGAAAAGTTACTCCCCATCCCACTCCGAAAATCATAAGGCTGAAGTGAGGTCGACCCGACGCCCGCCACTTTTCCAATGCCCTTCACTTATCCCAACTCGCGATGAAGTCCTCAACCTCGAAATTCGCTGGCATCTCGTGGAAGATGTATTTCGTCGGTCCGGTTTGGAAGCCGGGGACGTATTGATCGGTGTCGGATTTGAGTCTATCGTCCATAACGGCGAAGCGTCGCCAGAGCGTATCGGTTTCAGACCGAGTGAAACGACTCGCCACGCCTTTGAGGACTTCGAGGCTATCGAACGGCCACGCAATGGCTCCAGCCTGTGCGGGTGGAGGAAGCACGGCGACGTCAGGGTGATTGAGCCTGTGGACTTTGTATGCCAATTTGGTCAACAGCATGACGCAGACCATCCGTTCCTTTTCGCCGGGATGGAGGGTCGCGAGTCCTTCGCGAAAAGCCTCTTCATCTTTATCGACGACGGCGCGAAACGTCTGCGCGATGACGTCGAACTCAGCCGTGAATCGTTTGGTGAACCGCTCGAAAGTCTCTCGTGCCCAAGGGGATAGATGGCGCGTAAAATCCATATTCCAGTTGATATAGGGGCGATATGAAAAAAGGTCACTGCCAAACGCCCGGTAGGCTAGATGAATTGTCCGTCTCAACTTCGTGCTGTAGTTGCTACCCCAGTGTAGAAGGGCGTTGGAATAGACCGCGCCATCACCGGCTCTGAGTTTCAGCGGGATGCTATTGGGCAACGGGACACGTGAATTGGAAAGCAGTTGACGACTCTCAGCGTCTGTGTTGGGTCGGCGGTGGCTGGCTGGCACCAGCCAAAACACATCGTCATCGTAAAGCGCGATGTTCCATTGGACCGTACCGACGCCATTTGCCGCCATATCCGCTTGCAAACCACACAATGGACCGTCACGATATGGTTCAATATCGCGGTGCCAACCTGCCGGCCCGTGGTCTCGCACGGGGCTGCACATCAGCGTGATGTACTTGAGCATCGATTCCGGTGCCCCCATCGCCTGACAACTGACGCCGAGAGTATTTTCGTGCAGACAGAATTCAACGGCGTTTGCAGTTTCGTCGTCGATAATCGGGCTGAAAGAGACCCTCGGTTGTGCTCCGGTCTCCCAATGACCGCCGGGTGGGTCGTGGGGTTTCCGCTCACGTGCCCAGATTGCCTTTTGCCGTTCGACAAGCACTTCAAAACTGCGCCGGAGTTCGTCGAACTGATTTGGGGGAATACAGTTCTCTATGATGATGTACCCGTCGTCCATCAGTTGTTGTGGATTTATCTTCATCGTTGGTTCTCCTTACGTTAGCTTCAGTCAGCTTGACATAAAAATCACTCGTTTTCTTTGTAGCGATGACTTTGTGCCCAAGCACTCTCCCCAAAGTGTTAGCTACCTCCGATTGCATTTCGATAAGGCACCAAATCGATACCGGGGTATGCGTGGGCAAGTCGCTCAAGCGACTCTTCCGTGTAATAGGAATCGCCGGGATTGGGCCAACCTAAGATGTGACGCACTCGGGGCGTCGTTTTGGCCACGAAATTTAAGTATTGGGGCGTTCCCCAGCCTGGAATCGGTCGTGTCGTGAAACACCATTCAGCAGTGTCGGCACGGCGGAAGTTAAAGCCCATCCACCCGCGCTGTTTGCGCTTGTTGGCAAACGGCTGTGCGGCGTGAATCAGATAACTGGAACGGAAGGCAACGCTGCTGGCTTTGGCGGTGACCGGAACTGGTTCGGTCAATTGCTTAAACTCACGGAGATCGGCTATCCCTAATCCGCCAGCTCGGCCCTGATGGTGACCGAACAGGGATGCGAGTTGTTTGTGCGACCCCGGACAGATGAGCATGGGCGCACCGTCGTCGTCAATATCGTGTACAATAATTCCAGACAGCACGTAGTGGTAGCGTTCCCAATCGGGGTGCGGTGGGAGCTGTGAGTTGGTACCGTTGTCGATGTGATAGCCCTGCCAGGGATGCTCGCTGTGTCGGGTGTCGGTCAGCCCTTCGCGGAAGAAGATTTGCCCGTAGCCGAGACGGATCTCGGGTGTTGCTAACAACTGAGATCCGATGTCGAGATAGTCGTCGTTATTGAGTAGGCTATCGACAGGCTCAAGGCCGGTTGGAAAATGGACCGCCTTGCCCATTGGCCCCGCCATCCGTTGCATGGACGGCGTTTTTTCGTATGCCTCTCGAATCTCCGCGGGATTCTCATCCCATTTCGCCTGGTATTCGGTATATGTTAGTCCACCGTATGCATTGCGCTCGATAGCTTCCAATGCGGGTTCGTAGGCTTCAGGTGGAAAAACGTCAGGCACGACTAAACTGCCATCGCGCCTCCAAATTGCGAGTTGTTCATCGCTCAACTGCATGATGCCCTCCTAATTGTATTCGTCTTTAACTTTATATCAGACGTTATTTACGACGTTAGGTAACTTTTCCCCTCGAATTGCACAGACAACGGTGTTTGCGACACCTGTTCTGAGTTTCTCTCTCGCACTGACACTCACGGAGGCAATGTGGTTTGTAATAATAACATTCTCCATTTTGAGGAGCGGACTATCGGTATTAATCGGCTCCGGATCAGTGACATCCAAGGCTACTGCGCTTACCTGCCCACCTCGGAGTGCTGCAATAAGGGCATCTATTTTTATGAGATTTCCGCGAGACGCATTAACGAGTAGGACCCCCTTCTTGACCCTTTGAAGACTGTCTTCATTAATCATATACCGGGTTTGGTCGGTGCTTGGACAGTGTAAAGTAATCAGGTCACTGGTTTTAAGGAGTTCATCAAACGTCACCGGTATACAGCCCGATGCGCGAACCGCAGAAGCCTCCACCGCTGGATCGGAAACCAATATTTTACATCTGAACGGCTTAAGCCTTTCTGCAACCGCTCGACCGATGCGTCCATAGCCGACAACGCCCACGACCATTTCCGTTAATACGCGCATCTGTTCAAACGGTACAGGCAGTTTCCACAAGCCGTCTCGCACGTGATTACATACCCGTACCAACTGTCGATTCAAAGCCAGAATTAGGCCCAATGTGTGGTCGGCCACTTCATTGATACAGTAATCCGGAACGTTACAGACAGGAATCCCCCTTGCTGCTGTTGCGTCCAGATCGACATTATCCACCCCGATGCCATATCTGACGATGACCTTGCATTTCTCCATCGCATCAATCACAGACGATATCATCGGTGCAAACTGAGTGATGACGTAATCCGCATCTGCGACAAGTGCTATCAATTCTTGTGGGCTTTTACACTGCTGAGCAATGACCTCACACCCCATTGGTTCTAGAATTCCTTTTTCGACCGTCAAATCTTCAAACGTGTAATCGGTGATAGCAACTTTGGACATGGAATGTACCTCCTCAGGTTCTCAGTGACTCATCTCAATTTCTTTCGGTAACAACCCAATTGGGGCTGAACATTTTCATTGAAACTCCCGTCTTTGACTTCTTAACGACCGGAGATTACTTCGTACATGTAAATCGGTTCACCGGCACCGGACAGTAGTACAATGCGATGATTTGCGGGGCAGTAAAGTTACCACCACGCCGTAAAGTTGTATGTCTGCGTTCTGAACACAACCCCAAACAGTGCCCAAAAACCGCCAATCGCAAATTCACCGAGAATCATGCCGAAGAAAAGGGGCAGCACTTGGCGGTGTACCTTTAATCCCCCATGTCTCAAAATCAGCCATTTCACCAACCATACCAGCAGGAACATCGACCAGTAATTGCGCATACCATAAGTGCTGGACACGGCATAACCCGCTGGATGAAACGGCCACCAGATAAAACGCACGCGCATGAACATGAGAAAGATACCAAAGAGCAGACCCGACCCAAAAAATCCCAATCCGGCAAGATTCGGCGGGCTGGGGTGAGATAACCATCCTCCCAAGCGTCTGAACGGCTCCAGCCCCGCCC
>JAPUIP010000375.1 GCA_027296925.1 Candidatus Poribacteria bacterium
TAGCGAGCACGGAAATCGGTTGACCATCGATCGTCTCGACAACCAGCACAGCGACCTCCGGATCGGTCGGGCCGACGGTTTCAACGATGTCGGGATTATTATAGCCCGGATTCATCTTCACCGATCCATCCTGCATACGAAATCGCCGGTTAAATACACAACGCGGTTCGTTCCCAACGCCATAACCAATTCTGGCGGGTTGAGTTCGCCCGGCAGCCAACTGCACGGCGTCGGCGACACGGCCTGTGAAAAAGTCGAGGTAGCCTGCGTCAGGCACCGTCTCGAAACCGGGCTTCATCGCCGGCCCTGTGTGGGTATGAGTCCCTGCAATCAAAACATGATCTCCCGGAATCCCAACGCGATCCGCGATCAAGGCTTTTGCAGCGTTGCACGTTTCTCCCGCAATACAAATGACATCGCAGAGCACGAACGCAAGTCTCGTAGCCCCATCATCGAGTACCAGTGCCTTCGCATGCAGTTCATCGTGTACGTCCGTTGCGCATCGGGCTTTCAATGATCCAGCAAGGTGTATACTGAGTGGCGGCGTAATATTTGTTTGTGCGGCTCCAGCTTTGAATGTGGCCATAGGCTTTCTCCTCCGGAATGAGTTGGGGCACAGCCGGGGGCGCACCGTGCCCTTTCCTCTCCAAGCTTTCATTGCTCTGTCGTTGATATGATCGAACCCATCTCCATTACCTGTTGTAACGGGCAAAGTAGAACGTCTTTAGGGGCTCATCGGTATCATTGATGAGAGTATGCCCTGGGCTTGATGGCGCAACGGAGACCGCATCCCCCGGTCGTTGCCGATAGACATTTTGACTGACCACATGGATGCCATTACCTTCCAGCATGTACCAGACCTCATCCATGTTATCGTCATGCCCATGTGTATCGGGTGTCTGCATCGCTTCAATCCGTACCACCAGCACCGAGTGCATCGTCACAAGCCCATCGTCCTGACTGAAAATAGGGTGAACGAGATGTGTCCAATGCCCCTGGCCAAGTGTACTTTCCCGGTAGTTTCGAATGAGCGCATCTTTTCGAGAAGCCTCGACACCATCGGGAAGCACCTCTTCCAGAATAAGAAATTCTAATGGCGCATTCGCTTCATTCGTCAGGGTATGCGTAAGCCCCGGCGGGACGATAATACCGTCACCCTCCTGAACATCTTGTTTGACGTCGCCAGCCTCAAACACGCCTTGTCCATCGACAACGTAGAAGATCAATTGCCGATCATCGAACGCCGCTGGCACCGATGCGATCCGCGGCTCCAGATAGCACCGCGAAAAGCTGTCAACATAGTTCAGAATCGCCCCTTCCTTGTCGGGATTATCGGGGTCCTTTTTGGAAAAGATCTCCCGCTTGATGATGTTACCGTGGGTGAGGCTTGAGGGAGATTGCAACCAATTTCGAATTTGCATCTGTAGTGACCTCCAGTTTACAGGTTTAGGATGTATGCGACCTTGAGTCGTTGAGCACACGCCTCTCGGATTTAACACGTACCATAATCAGGAAGGCGATGTCGAGGTTGTTCTGTTGTTTGGATTCACGTGAAACCAGACCAACGCGAATGCCCCCAACATGATGGTCAAACCGCCCCATAGTTGTTGAGCGGTCATCTGTTGATCAGCCAAGAATATAAAGGCCAGCGGAGTGGCGAACAGCGGTTGCAACGTCATTAGAGTCGCTGTTCGCGACATGTCCCAATAGCGGTAGGATCGGAATGTGAGGTGGTAGCTGGCACACGGCCCCAAAAATGCACCGAGCAGCGTAACCAACCAGATCTTTGGAGCGACGGAGAACTTTGCGTCACGAAAGCCAAACGTCCACACCGCCAGCACCCCCGCCGCAATAGCGACCCGGTAGAAGACCAGGACGCTGGGATGGACTTGCCCGGTGTTCATCTTGCCGATCAGAAATTGGATCGACATCGACAAACACGCCAGCAGCGTCAGAAGGGTGCCCAGCCCAACGATCTTCCAATTGCCGATGGTGCTCACGCAGCCGCCGGCGATCATCACGGTAACGGCAATCAGCTCGATCCGCTTCAGGCGTTCACACAGGAAAACGGTCGCGAGCAGGATGGTCATCGCCGGTTCAAAGCGTCCGACAAACGCCGCGAACGGCGCGTTGAGGAGATCGAGTCCACCGTAGAATAGCGGCATCTGGATGCCGGTAAACACGCCTAGCAAGATCACCATAGACCAGGACTTCGCGGGCAAGATCAGTTCCCGAGCCCGGCCGGTGAGCGCGATAATCGCTAGGGCGTAGCCTGCCGCCGCCGATACCCAAACGAGACCAAAGGTATCCGCACCGAATCCAGCAACGCCCACCTTCCCTGTGATGTAGTTGGTGGAAATCAGTACCGTCGCTGCAAGCGCAAAAAAGAAGCCCTTAAAAATGTTAGGTGTTGTACGGGTATCAGTCAAGGGGAATTGAATATTTTCTACTGACGATTGAATAAATCTTCAATTTCTTTCGCCCGCTTCAATATCCCAAACGGTTCGAGAGCTCCGCGATGGTGTCCGTCAACACATCAACGATTTCGAGCACTTCCGATTCGGTCACTGTGAACGGTGGACTGATCGCGATATGGTCGCCCGCCACACCGTCAACCAGACCGGGGGCGCCCGGCATGACCAAAACCCCGCTTTCAAAAGCCAAATCGACAGCCATTGAAGTCACCCCTTTTGATGGGTCAAACGGCGTTCGCTTTTCTTTATCCGCAACGAATTCGACACCGATCAGTAATCCCTTGCCGCGTACTTCCGCGACGATCGGCAATTCCTGAAGGGGCGCCAGCTTTTCAAGCATCAGGTCTCCCATCTGGGCACACTGCGAAACGAGGTCGTGCTTTTCGATGTAATTCTGCACAGCGAGCGCGACGGCACACGAAAGGGGATTCCCGCCGTACGTGTGGCCATGCACAAAAGCGTTCGATTTGTTATAAATGGCGTCGTAGATCTTCTCATGAGCGATCGTCGCCGCAATGGGAGTATACCCGCTGCTCAGTCCCTTCCCCGTTGTCATAATGTCGGGGACGACGTCCCAATGTTCGATGGCAAAGTTGACGCCGGTTCGCCCAAAGCCGGTCACCACTTCATCGACGATCATCACGATATTATGCCGATCACAAATCTCCCGGATGATGGGGTAGTAGTCCGGAGGTGGGGCCACAGCGGCGGCGGAAGTGCCGAGGATGGGCTCGGCGATAAACGCGGAGATATACTCGCTCCCTTCTTGATGAATCACGCGTTCCAGTTCCTCTGCACAGGTGAGGTGGCAGTCCGGATACTCCTTTCCGTAAGGACATCGATAGCAGTAAGGCGCAGGAATATGCGGAAAATCGAGCAGGTAGGGGATATAGTCCTCTCGCCAGGGCGTCCGTCCGGACATCGAAAGCGCCCCAATTGTATTGCCGTGCCAACTCTGCCATCGCGAGATCACCTTATACTTTTTGGGATTTCCAGTTTCGAGGTGATACTTTCGCGCCATTTTCATGGCGGCCTCAGTCGCTTCAGAACCGCCAGAGACGAAGAACACCTTTGAAAGTCCATCCGGCGCCAGATTATCGATTTTTTGCGCGAGATCAATCTGCGGTTGCGTAAGGAAGCGGCTATAGGTGAAACAGACTTGACTCGCCTGTTCGTGCATGGCATCGGCAATCTCCTTGACACCGTGACCGATGCTCACAACATGCACTCCCGCGCACGCATCGATATAGCGGTTGCCTTCCGTATCAAACAGATACACACCTTCGCCACGTTCTATCTGTTGCCATTTTTGCTTGAGAACTCGGTGGAAGATATAATCTTCGGTTTGCGCTTCAACCATCTGTTTCTCCCTTTTGTCTTCAGTTTTCAATCGCACTTTTCCGTTCTGGCATTTTGTTCATACGAGTTTTTCAGTGAGGAGGAAAGCGGGCTGCCAGCCCGTTTGAGCAACGGGCCAGAAGTGCTCGTCCCAGAATTCGGACGGGGTTGCCTAGACCCGCTTTCCGGCAGAAATAGATCCAAACAACCTTCTCATCCACTTTCCTCTGCGCGTTAGTGAAAAACTCGTATTGTTCATTAGAAAACTCCCGACTGAATAATCGGACATGGCGCTGACTACAACCGGAAACAGCATGCGACGCGAATGTCTCTCATTTTACACGACAATCCCCTTTCGTGCAATCGTTTTCTTGCTTGTGGTGCGTCCGCGTCAGCTTCCAAACGTCAGAGAACATATTGTTGCCAGCCACCATCCACAACGCATCATCATAGACAAACACGCTGGCGGCGTGCCTCGGCGCCCAGGGTGTATCGGTGAGTTCGTGCCAGTTGACACCGTTTTATCCTTCCCCGTTTTTGCTCCCATGTGAATAATCCTTTCTCAGCAAATGCCTCCCTCGCTCTCCTGCTTCACACTTTGGGCAGCGTTTCCTTATCCCCCGTCCGTTCCTGCCACTGGCGTAGACGTTCGGTCAGGTCGCGGATGCGGTTCCGATGATCGGGGCTGTCAAATAGATTTTCCATCTCGAACGCATCCGCATTCAGATCGTACAGCTCACACTGGCCGCGGGCGTAGAGGTTGAGCTTCCACCGATCGGCGGATACAATCGTACGCAACGGCGGGGCCATACTTCGGTTGACCTCCGCCTCACCGATGGATGCCGGGGGATGGCCATCGCTCCCGTTCCACTCGATGAAGGCGTCGTTTCCCTCTAGGCTTGCTTCTCCATGGAGTACAGGCACCCGGCTCTCTCCCTGCAGATTTTCGGGGATGGGCACTCCCATCAGCTTGAGCAGGGTCGGGACCAGATCGATATGGCTGAAGTTGCCGCTGATTCGCTTTTGCGCTACCCCGAGCATCGGCACCCGCATCAGCATGGGGACTTTGACCGATTCCTCGTACATCACCGTCTTGCCCAGGATGCCGTGGTCGCCAACCATCTCGCCGTGGTCGCTGGTGAAAACCACGATCGTGTTGTCCGCCTGTCCGCTTTCGTCTAGGGCGCGCAGAATCTTCTCAACCGAACGGTCTACCAGGGTCACATTGCCCCAGTAGCGTGCGCGCACACTCCGCCAGCCTTCTTCGGTTTGCAGGTCGTAGCCGTACTCCTCGGACGCCATGTAATACGCCGCCATGAGCCGGGTGATCAGCGGCGCATTGGCAGGAGGCTTTTGCATAAAGCTAGGACCGGTGGGAAGGCTCCACGGTTCGTACAGGTCGTTTAAGGGACCGGTGTGCGGCGGATGCGGCTCGAGGTAGCTGACACAAAGTGCGAAAGGCTGGTCCCCGCTGTCACGGATGAACTGCGCCGCACGCTCCCCGAGATACGTCGCTTTGGTGAACTCCTCGGCCAGGCTGGCTTCCGCGTGGCGCGAGAAGATGCGCTCACCCTGATTCTCGGCGTCGGGCTCGAAGCCGTTTTCCAGGAGAAAGTGATGATAGTCGCTGAGGTGGGAAAGCCGTGCCGCATCCGAGTAGGAGTGGCGATACGAGTCCTCGCTGCCCACCCATGTCTCGAAGCCGTGCTGGGGGAAGATCTCGTCCCCCAGATGCCACTTGCCCATATAGGCGGTAGCGTACTCATCGGAGAGGAGCTCGGCGATTGTCGGCACGTCCGCGGGCAGCGGTACGTTGCAGGATGGCACGCCGCAGGTGTGCGGCCAGAGCCCGGTCAGCATGGTGGCGCGCGAGGGGCTGCATACCGGCTGGCTCACGTAAGCGTTCTCGAACACGAAGCTTTCTTCGGCCAGGGTGTTCAGGGCGGGGACGTGGATCTGGTCGTTGCCGTAGCAGCGCAGGGTATCGGCACGCTGCTGGTCAGTGAAGATGAACAGTAGATTGGGTTTCTTCGTCATTTATTTTCCCTTTGGTCAACTGCATGCGGCATCTCGAATTGCGGAACAAAAAAGGTGAGGGAAACGAGAAGATAATTCGTCTCACTCACCAAAACTGAAAATCTGACCTTTGTCTGTTTCACGGATTGAACCTTGTCTCCAATGCTCTCATTACACAATGAAATGCCCCTACCCTTTCAGTTAATGAACAGAAAGTTTCTGGACGAGATTAACGCCCACAGCAGATCTTCAAAACCTTCCCGACGCGACGGACTCTCTGCGATGTATTTCTTCGTTTCGGCAAGCTCCGTCGGCGAGGGTGTGCGACTCAGTGTGCGAAGGTAGAGGTCTTGAATCACCAGGTCATCGGTCAGATCCGACTTCATCAAACGCGCGATCGTCCCGTTGCCAGCCTGAACCTTGTTATTGACGTAACGGGAATTAATCATGTGCAGCGCCTGCGTGAGGGTTGGCTCCAGCTTCGGTTCAAGCTCGGCGAGAAACTCCCGATTAGACCTGCCAAAAAGCGAGAGAAACCGTGAACTCACCGGTAAGGGTAATTGGACCGCCCGCATCCCGAGGGGATAACGTCCAAACTTCTCCTGTGTTCCCGTAACGTCGTTCAAGGTGTCGAGGAGGACTTGAGCGAGTATCGGTCTCGGATAAAAGTGTGAGAAAAAGCGATCATCGAGTTCATTCATTTCGTTGGGTGCTGCTGACAGTTGATATGTCCGTGAATTCAGGATGAGCTTGATAATATGCCGGGTATCAAAGCCACTCCGCACAAATTCATCGGCTAGGGCCTCGAGCAATCCTTCGATGGTCGCCGGGGTGGTTTCACGCATGTCGTCAACGGGGTGAATGATGCCTCTGCCAAAGTAGTAACTCCAGAGGCGATTCACCGTCGCTTTCGCGAAGTAAGGATTAGTCGGAGAGGTCATCCAGTTTGCGAGTAGCTCCAGATAGTTGCCCTGATAATTCCGATTCACCGGGTCGCCGCCGAGAAAGGTCGGTGTCGCAACCTGCCCTCGATTGCCAAGCACAGACTGGTTGACCACGCGCCCCCTTGGATTGTAGTAGATCACCTGTTCATTGTAAAGCTCCCCTTGGCGAAGACCGACTTTTCCCGTGAAAGCCGCAAAGTTCCAGTAATCGTCCGTTGTCCAGCGATCGAACGGATGTTTATGGCATCGCGCGCAACTCAGACGCACCCCAAGGAACGCTTGTGCGGTGGTTTCTGCACGACCATCGGGGCTGCGCTCGATACGATAGTAGTTTGCCGGGCCGACCTGATAGGTACTCCCCCGTGCGGTGATTATCTCTCGGACGAACTGATCATACGGCTCATTGTGCGAAACGCTGTCTCGTATCCACTCATGAAAGAGCGTTGCGCCACGTTCACCAAATGCGCCATCGCCAAGTTGACGCGGATGGCAGCGCAGCATGTCGCCGAGCCGTAGCGTGCGGAGATTAACAAATTCCGGACGCGCCAGGAGTGCATCGATCAACGCACCTCTTTTGTTCGGTTGGTCATTTTGGACAAACGCCGTCACGTTGTCCGGCGTCGGAAGCTGGCCGATTGTGTCGAGATACACCCGCCGAATGAACTCCTCATCGGTTGAAAGCGCCGAGGGAAGAAGATTCAGTTTTTTGAGTTTCGCCCCGACAAATTCATCGATCAAGTTGTTTGCCGGAAATTCAGGATAAATGTCAATTTGACCGTCGCGTGGGGTCGTCATGAATGCCGCAGAAACAACGCCCAAAAAACGGGCGATAATCGCCGTGCCACCCCAACGGATGCTTGTCACGAGTCCATCCTCGGTCACCTCCGCAACCGGTTCATCGTTGGATTCGTAGACCGCCTTTCGGGTAACGTCTTCGACAGAACCATCGGTGAAATAGGCGAGCACCTGGAGTTGCTGTGTTTCTCCAACTTTGGGTAAGACAAATTCGCCGGGGTGCACTTCCAGACGCTCTAAACGCGCATCCGAAGGGGAGAAAGGCGCACCGGTCTCCAGCCAGCGCAAGATGGTGAGGTATTCATCGGAGTTGACCGTAAAACGCATGCCCCCCTCGTGGCTCACCTGATCGGTCGGTTTCAGCAAGAACAGACTTCTTTCAGGTTCGATCAGGTTCACCCGTCGCCCACGGTTGCCGTAGACAATCGGTTGGTGGTCCGCCTCCGGGGCCAACGTCAACAGGGAGAGGTCAAACCCGCCCTGTCCCCCAAATTTGCCATGACAGAGTGCGGTTGAGCACCCCTTTTTATCCAGAATCGGCGCAATGTCGTTGAGGAACCGCGGGGCAGCATTTTCGGTGGTCGCGTATGTCACGCCGATGCATCCAATCCATACTGCAATGACAAAAAAGCGCAAGGAAGCTTTCTGCATGATTTTGAACTCCTTCTCACAGGTTTCCTGCTTCAAATGGGTTAATCACAGATAATTCGTCGATCCATTGGAAATCTTCTGTGTTGCGTGTGACCAATGTTAATCCATGTGCCAAAGCTGTGCCGGCTATGATCGCATCACCTAAAGTCATCCGTCTCTGTTGCCGGAGTGCAACCGCTTTCTCAAGAACCACTTCGGATATAGACAGAACGGAAGCAACCTGGAAAAAACGTCTGAAATAGTGACGATCCTGATTGCTGAGTCGATGATATCCCAGCACCTCAACGTAGCTGATAGCTGACACAGCAGGCGCATATCTGGCGATGAAACTTCTCAGATGCCTGTGTTCCGGCTGAGCTGCGTAGATAATGATATTGCTATCAAGGAGCATCAGTCATTCCTACCAGGCAATGGCCGATCTTTACGGATCTCGCCTTGCCACGAAACCGCATCCGCTATTTCGGAAAATGCATCGTTCTTCGCAAGCTGCTCCAGGATTTCTGCCATCTGTTGACCACAATCAGGAACATTAGATGGTGCGGAATGATCTGAGATAGTCACTTCAATGTCTAGTGGCTGATTCTTGTCGTATTCAGGAGTTTCCCCAATCCATTCCAGGTGACTTCCTTTGAGTATCGCTTTATATGTGCGTAACATGATTTCACTCAACTCTTGTAAGTGTCTAAGCCGCAAGTTGGGGCAAGCCCCACACTCCAAAACGCGCATCTCCACTCCAGAACGCTCGTTTTATGCAGGACATCGTTGACCGATACAATATTGTACGGAATTTCCTCAGTAACTTCAACATTTAGTGAGTGACACAAGAGGTATATCACTGTCAATGTATGTTCGCGCGCCGGAAAGGAGCTATAGATGAAACCAGATTTGGAAAAGGACGTTCCCAAAATATGGGAGGAAATGGACGATGAAACCGAAACGTAGATCCAAAACGTTCGCGGGAAACATGACCCGGAACCTGAATCGACGACAGCAGATCGAAGGGATAAAGAAGCAACTCTTGCAAAAAGCTCGCAAACATCAAAGTCAGAAAGCGAAATTGAGCTGACAAGGTAACATGTGTCGCCGAGATCTCATGCGCGAGTTTTATTCAGAGATGGTATAAGATACGAATGGCTTGCCCCAAATAACGCCACTTATGAAACATACAGGTTACGGATGTTTAGACGCTCAAAGCCAGAAAAGGAGACTCGCGTGCGTAAAGAACTCGAAATCGCCATACAAGCCGCGAAGGAAGCCGGCGACATTGTCATGCAGTATTATCAGGGCAGCTACACGGTCCGCGATAAAAGCCGGAATAACCCCGTCACAACGGCTGATCTGGAAGCCGATCATACGATTCGAGAGGTCATCCGGGGTGCTTTTCCCGATGACGGTTGGCTCTCTGAGGAAACGCAGGATTCTCCGGATCGATTCGCAAAATCCCGCGTATGGGTTGTCGATCCCATCGACGGCACAGAGGAATTCATCGAGGGCAAACCCGAATTTGCCGTATCAATCGCCCTTGTGATTGACGGTGTGCCGGTCGTCGGCGTGTTGCACAACCCGGCAACGGGAGAGCTCTTTTATGCTGCGTCTGGCAATGGCGCGTTCTGCAACGACAAACCGATTCGTTGCTCCACACAGCAGGCACTCGAAAACGCATCTATGCTGGTGAGCCAAACCGAACACCGAAGAGGTCTGTTAACAGGGCTTATTCCACTTGTCGCAGAAATTCGTTACATCGGTAGCGTTGCGTACAAATTGGGCAGACTTGCTGCCGGCACTGGCGATCTCTATATCACCCTCACTCCCAAAAACGAGTGGGACATTTGCGCCGGCGATCTCATCCTGCGTGAAGCCGGCGGCGTCCTCTGGGCTCGGGTCAACCAGCCCATCGTGTATAACAAAGCAATCGTCAAGCAGCCGGCGGGGATGTTCGCCGGCAATTCAACCATCGTCCAACACATTATCGAGGCGTACAATTGCAGCGTGCGTCATGCGACAGAAAACCGCAATGGGGTATCATCTGTTTGACGATCTTTCTATGAAACGCCCCCGCCACTGCCGCCACCTCAATTT
>JAPUIP010000376.1 GCA_027296925.1 Candidatus Poribacteria bacterium
AAAGCCGATCCAATTTATGAAGGCCGGGTAACGGTGCCCGTTCTTTGGGACAAACGAACCGAAACGATTGTGAGCAATGAGTCTTCAGAGATCATCCGAATGTTCAATGAAGCGTTTAACCACCTCACGGGTAATGATGACGATTACTATCCTGAATCCCTGCGCGATCAAGTTGATGAACTCAACGATCGGATCTACGACAGCATCAACAATGGCGTATATCGTGCTGGCTTTGCGACGTCTCAAATAGCCTACGAAAAGGCCTTCCACTCGCTCTTTGATGCATTGGATTGGGTGGAGAGCATCCTGGTGCGTCAGCGGTATTTAGCGGGTGCCCAAGTCTCTGAAGCCGATTGGCGTTTGTTTACAACCCTTATTCGGTTCGATGCGGTCTATGTTGGACACTTCAAGTGTAACCTGCGTCAACTGGCACAGTACCCGGCGTTGAGTGCTTATGTCCGAGATCTCTATCAGACGCCAGGTGTGGCAGAGACTGTCAATTTTCACCACATCAAAACCCACTACTACTCAAGTCATCGGACCATCAATCCCACCGGAGTAATTCCGTTGGGGCCAGGCGAAGATTTCATGGCACCACATGGCCGCGCGTCTGTATGAGTGAGATCGCGCCGGCAACGGAGTATAGATATGTCGTACTGGTTAATCTGACAATGCCGTCAATTCGTCAATAAAGCGATTGACGATATTGGAAGACACGCGATTTCTGGGCGTAATCAAATATATCGGCATTGTTATATCTACTGAGAGCGGTCTTATGCTGTATCCGAGATGGGCATACTCCTGCGCAAAAGTCTCGGGAACTATGGAAACGCCCATTCGGTTGGCAACCAGGGAGCAGGCAGTTGATGCAAGTGTTGTCCGTATACGCTGGTTTGTGTTTTTGGCATGCTCAAGGTATTCGCTTATTTTGATCTGGATAGGATCCGTTTTTCCGCAAGATATTATGTTTTCACCTTCGAAATCCTCCAGATGAATCACCTTCCTGGCTGTGAGTTTGTGGCCGGGTGGAACAATGCAGACACCTTTGTCATGACACAGGACCTTGGAGTTCACCCCTGCGTGGGACGAGTTGTTTATCGTAATGGCAAAATCAAGTGATCGAGAAATAACCAGGTCGATCAGTGTTCTTGAATCCCTGGTCTCCACAGAAATTTCTATGTTCTCACGATCAGAAAAATGTTTTTCAAGATGTGATGTAATCCATCCGTTTGACCACCCCGCAAATACGCCGATACGAATGCTGCCTGTAAGGTCGGCCGCAAGATCTCGGGCAACCTGGTTAATCTTTTCCAGGCCTGAGTAGTATCGTTTGACCTCGTCATAAAAAGCCGACCCTGAATCCGTTACAACAAGGCGGTTTCCTTTCCTTCTAAAAATTTCGAAACCGGCTTCATGTTGAAATCGCTCAAGTGTGCGGCTTACGGCAGGCTGTGAGAGGCAAAGGCGCTCTGCTGCGCCGGTAACAGTTCCGCATTCAACGACGGCAAGGAATACTTCAAGTTGCTTTGTGCTAATTGTCACTTCGATGCCATGTCAGGAATATTTCTAACCCCTACCCCTCATCCGGCTCAATTCGAACATTACATCATGTAATGGCCAGGCGGCCTAATTCGATTGGACTTGCGGTTTCTCCATTGCGACCCTGAACGAATAAGGAAGCGTGTACTGGAGCAGTTCCAGGGGCCGCGGCAATTGTCCGGGAGCCCATGGGAGTCGAACTTTACGAATGAGGTTTAAAGTGAGCATATTTAGAGCCCGGAGAATTTCTCTCCAACGGATAGGCCTGGCACTGTTGACGGCGACGGCGATCGTTGTCGGCGGCAACCTCTATTATTCAAGATATGCGTTGGCGGGTGACGATCCGTCATTCATGGTTCCAGAGAAGCTGGACGCCAAAATTGAGGAAATCTTCCAGGCACGTCTCACCCCCCTGGACACGGGATCCTTGAGTGCACAAGTTCCGGGCGGCGATGGATATGACGATATCAAGGGAGAGGATATTCACCACTATTTGCGAGAGCTGACGCAGTTCTCTCAGGCGAGCAAATCAGATGGCAACGTTCTGTGGGGTCGGATTCAAGGTTCGAAATATGAACTTGAGGCGACGCAGCACGTCCAGCAGTATTTTGAGGAATGGGGCCTTGAAAATATTTTGCTGGAAAGCTTTCCGGTCTTCAGGCCTGTATGGAGTCCAACAACCATCGAACTGACAATCAACGGCGATGGTGACCAGGAAGACGTGCGCTTGATGACCGCCATGACAGCATGGCCGTCTGGTGTCACGTCACTGGAAGGCCTCACCGCTCCACTCGAATATGTGGGGCTTGGAAGTCCTGCTGATTTGCGGGGTAAGGATTTAGCAGGAAAAATCGCGCTGTTGTATGTCCACACGTTTGAGGGCGTGCTGATGCACGGCGGGTATGGGCCGGCGATACGCCTGGTAAAGGAATACGGCGCTGCTGGCGTCATTCTCTGGTACGACGCCCCGGGAAATGATACCTACGCCGGTGTTATGTACGATCGATACGGAACAATGAAAACAGTTCCCTGGACCAACATTGGATTTACCGACGGTGTATACCTTCGCAAGCGTCTCGAGCGCTCTTCATTGGAGAATCCGCCGCTGGTCAATCTTAAAATCGTGGGAAGAATGCGGAGCGACCTGACATCACAGAACTTGATGGCTGAGCTACCGGGTAGCAGCGATCAAACAATTATGATCACGGCCCATATTGATGGGTTCTTCAATGCGGCTTTGGATAACGGTACAGGAGTGGCCGCCCTCATGGCTCTGGCCAGGCACTACAGCGCCATCCCTCGGGAACATCGTGCATATAATCTATTCTTTCTGGTAACGGGTGATCATGAAGCCACGGGAGCAGGCGGAATGATAAATTTCATTCGTTCGAATCAGACAATTCTCAAGAAAACTGTACTTGCCATTCAACTCGAGCATCTCGCCTCACCTGGCGTGACCAAGGAGATGAATGTAATTACCCTAACGAACAGCGAAGCCCCGCGAATGCTGATGATTACCAATCAGAGTCCCTGGCTACAGGAAGCATTTGTGGAAGCCGCGAATCGGTATGGCATTGTGATGCATCAAGGTTCGATATCGGAGTATGCCGGCGACGTTAAAGGACTGAGTATGGCTGAAGTTGACATACCGGCGGCAGGGTGGATTGAAATTGGCCACTATTATCATAACTCTTCGGATGCTCCAGAGCTTATCTCCTCGCATGCGCTGCAAAACATGACCCATGCCTACGCCAGTATCATTGACAAGGTGGGTCGCGATGGCATTGAGGGAATTCGCAAAGGCGGTCAAACGTCGTCATCTAAATTCAGCTCGTCCAGAGATGGTCTTGTCATGGGGTCAATGTGGTAAGGGAACTTTTCAGCTAGATCCGCGGCCAAGACCTCAAAGTTAGTAACTCCCCTTCACGACATTCCAACGCGAGATATCAAAATGGAATTTGTTTTATCAGCGTTGAATCCATCCGCCGCTGAAGGGAATTGCCTGGCCGACGAAGAAATCACTTTCGTCGCTGGCGAGAAACAGGGCGAACTGGGCGTCTTCCCTGGCGGTTGCCAGGCGACCCAGTGGTACCTGCCGGCGCAGGGAAGCTTGAAATCGTTCGTTGTCTTTCAGTTCCGGCGGGTAATAAACAGGATTCTCGACGTAATTCTGTGCGATGAGATTGACCTGGATGTTGTCGGGTGCGACCTCTACGCCGACTGACTGGACATACCCCACCTGGGCGGCTCTGGCGGCACTGTAGGCGGCAACGGTCTTGAGACCCTTCAACGCCGTGGCGCTCCCATAGACGATGATCTTACCGCGCTTACGTTCCTGCATTTGCGGCAATACAGCCCGGGTCAGGCGGTGCAATGGATGCACCATGCGGTCGAACGTCTTTGCCCAGTCCTCGTCGTTCAAGTGCGTGACAAGCGTACCGGTGAAACTTTGCGAGGCGAGGTTGGCGATGAGGATGTCGACATGACCGGCTTCTTCGATCAGCGTTTCGCAGGCACCTGGTTCAGTCAGGTTTCGGGTGTCGCA
>JAPUIP010000377.1 GCA_027296925.1 Candidatus Poribacteria bacterium
GGACCAGTTTGAAGAGTGGCTCTACAAATTCCTTCGGGAAATGCAATACAAGAATCTAGAGGGCTGGGTCAGAGACAAGCAGGTTCGCGACACCGGTCCCTACATCAACGGCACATACTACGGTAGCCATCCAGCCGCCCGCATTTTCTATTCCCCCGAAGTGTACCATTGGCTCAAGGGGAACCGTGAGGACCAGATTCCCGACGGTGCGACGATTATTAAGGAGATGTACGACCCCCCGGCGGCCCGATACGACGGCAAAACGGAGGCGGAACTTCAAGCTGTGTTATCTGAGTGGACTGTGATGATTAAGGACAGCGCCGGAGCAAAGGACGGCTGGTTCTGGAGTTATTATGCAAAGGGCCAGAAGATCGATACGAACGCGTATCCCTTCAACTATCCGAACTCGGGATTCGGGCAGTATTGTGTCCGCTGTCATGCATCCGCCGAAAAGGAGTTTACGTTTTCATCTTTACGGAATATCCAGGGTGAGCCCGGTGAGCCGGTCATTTACCGGGTTGATGATTCTTGGATGACCGAGAAATCCGCGCAGGTTGCGCCTTACGATCATGTTGCTCAAGGCGCTGGGGCGGACGCGGCCAAAGTCGCAAAAAGCAAGCCGGTCATTGAGGCGAATGCTGAATTTCTCAAGACCTTCAACGCCATTCCCAGAGTTTCGTATAGAGACGTCGAACCGATACCGCCGCTAACCTACGACCACGTCGTCGCCGGACTCCACGCCCCGACACAGTTCGTTACTTCTGATCAGTGCCTGTCTTGTCACGGCGGGTTGAGTGACGCCAGCCCTTTCGGTCCGGCCATGTTCCTTCCACCCGCGGGAGGCCAGAAGGGGGTCAACCTCTCCCCATACGGAGAGTGGAACTGGTCAATGATGGGACTCGCGGGACGTGACCCGATCTTCTACGCTCAGCTCGAAAGCGAGCTCAACCTACATCCGACGCACACCGATGAGATTCAGAATACCTGTTTCACTTGTCACGGGGTCATGGGCAAGCGGCAGTTGGCAATCGATCATCCCGGCGAGACGTTCGAACAAGATATTGTCTACACGACGACGCCCGGTGATCCGAATCACAAGTATGGCGCGCTTGCCCGTGATGGCATCTCCTGCAGCGTCTGTCACCAAATCGTCAATGACGAGGGCCCCCTGGAGCAGATCTTCACCGGTGAGTTTGAAGTGTCTGGGCCAGATGAGAAAGGCATAAGCTCCATCTACGGCCCCTTTGACAAGCCTGCCACGCTGGCTATGGAATCCTCCCTCGGCATGAAGCCGGTAAAGAGTGACTACATCAAGTCCTCCAGATTATGCGCGAGCTGCCATGTCGTTTTTCTGCCGATTTATAACAGTGCCGGTGAGAAGGTCGGCGAGGACTTCGAGCAGGCAACCTACCTCGAATGGCTGAATAGTACCTACGATAATGAATTGCGAGCGCATACCACCGATTCGAAGACTTGCCAGGGCTGCCACATGCCCGGCGAGTACCACGGACGGAAGCTTGCGTTCCGCATCGCGACTATCCAGGACCAGACGTATCCGGAGGCCGAACATCTTGCCCCCATTGCCGACATCACCGTTCCCATACGAGAGGAATTTAGGCGCCATACGCTGTCAGGGATAAACATATTCGCGCTTGAGATGTTTAATCAGTTCGATAATATCCTGGGGGTTCGCAAGACGGATTATATGACCGGTTCCGATTCTGGACTCCTTTCAGCCATTGCTGAGAGCAACCGATTGGCAACAGAGGAAACCGCGCGGGTCGAAATCTTGAAGGTGGAACACAACGACGAACAGTTGTCGGCGGAAGTGAAAGTTACCAATCTAACGGGACACCGCTTCCCCTCGGGCGTTAGTTTCCGCCGGGCCTTCCTCGAATTCAAGGTCATTGATGCGCAGAATACAGTGGTTTGGGCGTCGGGGCGCACCAATTCCCTGGGTATCATTGTCGATGGCGATGGAAATCAGCTTCCGTCCGAATTTTTTGAAGACCAATCCTACCAGCCTCACCACCAGAGGATCACCAGGCAGGATGCGGTGCAAATTTACGAGGAGTTGGTCAAGAGCCCAGAGGACGAATTCACCACGAGTTTCTTGAGCCTCAAATGTAAGGTAAAAGACAACCGCCTGCTGCCAAAAGGCTGGACACGAAAAGGGCCACCCGGTTTCAAAGAGGCGTGGGCACATGCGACGAAGCCAGCGGGGAAGGCTTGGGACGACGCGCAATTTCTCGACGGCACTGGAATCGACACCATCACCTACGTGGTAAATTTGCCGCGTCATGTCATCGAGGGAGGTACCGTGGTAGCAAGTCTATACTATCAATCCATCCCCCCCGCCTATTTGAAAGATCGCTTCACGTCAGCCAACGGCAAAAGTACCCGGCGACTACATTACCTGACCAGTCATCTGACGTTGGCGGGAACTCCCATCGACAACTGGAAGCTGCTGATCGATTCGAAAAGCCAGCGCATTAGTCCTTAGTCCATTCGTCCATTCACTAGATTCTACGAAGGGGGGCGTTACAGTTGCAGTTTACAGCATTTGGTGGCGCGGCAGAAGTGGGCGCATCATGCCTTCTTCTGCAAGTCGCTGGAAAGAACATCTTGATGGATGCGGGTATCCGCGTCAATCGAAGTGGGGCGGATGCCCTGCCGGACCTCGACAAACTCTATGCTATGGCGGAAGACCTTGATTTAGTGCTCATCAGCCATGCACACATGGATCATATCGGCGCACTGCCCCTGATCCGAGAACACTATCCGTATGCACCTTTCTATTGCACAGTTCCAACGAAACAGATTGCGCCCGTCCAGCTCAAGGACACTGTAAAAATTATGGAGCGAGAGGCGGAAGAAAAATCCGAGATTCCACTTTACAACTTAGACCTGGTTATAAGCACCATTTGGGCATTTGAGGAACGTCCCTTTGGGCAATGGTTTGAACTGATTGAAGGCATACACGTCTATTTTCATCCGGCGGGACACATTCTCGGTGCCGCGTGTATTTTATTACGAACCCCCGAAGGGAATATCGCCTATACGGGAGACATCTCGTCTGCTGCCCAACGGACCGTCTCAGGCATCACGCCGATCGATTTCTTTAACCCCGAAGTCCTGATTACTGAAGCGACTTATGGGGGCAGCACTCACCCTTCCCGAAAGGCGGAGGAACAGCGCCTTGCGAAATCTGTCGCTGAGGTCATCGAACAGCAAGGAACTGTACTCATTCCAAGCTTCGCGTTAGGACGTGCTCAGGAAATCATCTTAACGCTCAAGTCCTTTATGATGAATGGATTAATTCCCAAATTTCCTATTGTCGCCGATGGCATGGTACGTCTGGTGTGTGATACATATACCGACCTGCTGGAGTATCTGCCGACGAAGCTTCAGAATTATGTGCGCAATTCTCAACAGCCGATCTTCTGGAGTCCGCGACGAAAAAATCTCCCGGAGGTCATCAAGCTTGAAGCCACCGAGCGGCCTCTGATGCTCATCGGCGAGCCGAAGTGCATTATTTCCTCTTCTGGGATGCTCACGGGAGGGCCGAGCGTGTTTTACGCCGGGGCGCTTGCGGTGGAAGAACGGAACGCAATTTTCCTGACAGGCTACCAGGATGAGGAATCGCCGGGGCGAAAATTGCAAAAACTGCAACGCGGCGATATGCTAACGCTCGATGGTAATGAGGTGCCGGTGGTTTGTGATGTGCGTCGGTACCATCTTTCCGCACACGCAGATCAGATGCAAATGTGCCAGCAGATCAGCTACATGGAACCGAAGCAAATCATCCTACTCCACGGGGAGTGGTCTGCAATTCAGGCGCTCAGAGAAAAGCTAGTGATGCGCTACATTGTGCATACCCCCAGCAATGGGCAAACGCTGGATTTGGACAAGCCACCAGAATGGATCAGCTCCTACCGTCTACAGGAGCTAAAGGAAGAACGGACAACCTATTATGGTCAAATCGAGGAAGCCGCAGATGGTTCGGTGTCGATTCGGTTTCCTTCGGATTTGACTCAATCGCCAATGTGGCAGCAGTTCTTTAAAGGGCATCAAACTGTAAGGGGGAAGTTTATGGGGAAGTGGTTGCATCTGAAAGGGATGCATTCCGAAGACGAGACCACGCCCAGTGAAGATGACGAGCTTCCACCGCAAAATCCAGATGATGAAGAAACGACCACCCTATAAAATGCCTCAATGCTCCACGACTTCAATTCAGACCACCGGCGCATCAGTTCGCCGGGCACCCCTCGATTCATCAGCGCGAATCACTCCAGTTGTCTCAAGACGGCTGACAGCCATTGTTCGTCCATATTTTCCCACTGCATTCCTCTTTCTCGCTTTGCTGATGCCTGTGGCTACATTTGCTCAGCAAAACTTCCAGTGGCGAAATTTCACGCGAATCGGTGATAATCTCACCAGTAATAACGTTCGATCGATTGCCGAAGATCGATTTGGGCAAATCTGGTTAGGGACGGACATGGGTGTGAGCCGCTTTGGTGGTTTTTGGCACGAGGTGCGTCTGCCCGGCGAAGGCCCGCAACGTAACGATGTCTTTCAGATTTTCGAGGACGTTGAGGGCTTTATGTGGGTTGCGACAAACGTCGGGGTGTATCGGGGCATATGGGACGATTCGCTGAACCAAATTTCGTGGGTCCAGCACTACACACAAGAAACGGAGTTAATCGACAATCGGATTCTGACGATGACTCAACGGCGGAATGGTGAGATCTGGATTGGAACGCCTCTCGGTGTCAACTGGTTCGATGGCGAGATTTGGCACACCGTGCCGAGCGCGGAAATGGGTGGACTCAATCAAGGTGTGCAAGTCATCTATGAGGACGGGCTTGGGAATCTCTGGTTTGGGCTTTCATCGAGAAGTCGGCTTCAAAACGGGAATCTGCTCAGCCGCTTTGACGGCGTTGGGTGGGAGATTTTTAGCGTGAACGATGGGCTGCCAAATGGCGATGTGCAGGCAATTGGGGCGGATGGTTTTGGCAATCTCTGGGTTGGGACGACGGAGGGAATCGCGATCTATGACGGTTCGGCGTGGCATGTTGTCACAACGCAGACAGGTCAGTTGATAGGCAACAATGTGC